>NZ_JAEIMH010000001.1:152081-184994 GCF_016464295.1 Streptomyces sp. N35
GGGGGGCCGCCCCCCGCCCCGGCCGGCGGGCCGGGCGGGGTGCCGGCCAGGGGGCCAAGGGCCCCCGCGAGCCCTCAGCCGAGCACGAGCACGGCGGCGATCGCCGGCCCGAACGCCCCGCCCAGCTGGTAGCAGAGCACGAACAGACCGATGGCGGAGGGCCGTTGGGCGGCAGTCGCCTCCTTGCCCGCGTACACCGACAGGACGGCGTTGCTGCCGGTCGCCGCGAACACCGCGACGGTCGCGGCGACGAGCAGCAGCGGCGCCGACGCGGCGTACACCGCGGTGAGCGGCGCCAGCGCGCCCAGGACCAGGAACACCCCGTACACCGCCCGCCGGCTCATCCGCACCGACGCGGCGGCGATCCCCCAGGACAGGGCCGAACCGGCGAGCAGCGCGACCAGCTGCCCGACGCCGATGGAGCCCGGGGTCCATCCGGCGCGGTCCGAGATCAGCCGCGGCAGGGCGAAGAGCAGCGTGAAGTACGAGGTGGAGACGGCGAGCGCGGTCAGCGCGGCGCCGATGAAGCGGGGCGAGCGGACCACCGCGGCCGGCACCAGGCCCTCGGGCCGCCGCCGCACATGCAGCACGAGCAGTGCGGCCGCGACGAACGCGGCGAGCAGGACGGGGAGCGCGGCACCGGTCTGCGGGATCAGCACCAGTGCGGTGGCCAGCGCGACCACGGCGCCTGCTCCCCGTATATCGAAGGAACCCCCGGGCGTGGGGGCCGACTTGGCGTACCGCGCCACCATCGGCACGGCCACAAGGGCGACCGCCGAGAGGAGCAGCGCGACCCGCCACGAGGCGGCCTCGCCGATCAGGGAGCCGAGCAGCGGCCCCGCCGCCCCGAGCACACCGAACCCCGAGGTGATCACCCCCATCCGGCGGGCCGATCCGGCCGCCAGGCTCATCGCGACCGCCACGAACCCGGCCCCGCCCAGCGCCTGCGCCGCCCGCCCCACGAGCAGCGCGGGCAGCCAGGGCGCGAGCGCCACCAGCGCACTGCCCGCGACGACGAACACCGAACTCACCCGCAGCGCCACACGGACGCCGCGCAGGCGCAGCAGTCCGGCGAACAGCGGCGTACCGATCGCCATGGCCCAGGCGAAGGCCGTGACGATCCAGGTCACGGAGGCCGTCGAGACCCCCAGCGAGCCGGCCGTGCTCGGCAGGATCAGCACGGGTGCGTTGGCGCCGGCGGCTATGGGCGCGGCGAGCAAAGCCAGGAGCGGCGCCGGGACTTGACGTGCGGGCACCGCTTCACGCAACGCGCTCGGAGTGACGGACTGGACGGCCATGGCTCCCCCTCAACATTGATTATTTCAACGTTGAGATAAAACCATCGGGTATCGTTCAGCGTCAACTGTTTCAACGTTGAGAGATCTCTGGAGGTGCTGTGAGCGACGCGAGCGGTGACGCGGTGGACGCGATCATCGGCCAGTGGGAGGCCGAGCGGCCCGATCTGGCCGACGACCTCTGGCCGGTCCAGGTCATCGGCCGGCTGCAGCGCCTCGGCTGGATCCTGGAGAAGGAGATCAAGGCCTTCGCCGCCGAACGCGGCCTGGAACTGGGCGAGTTCGACATCCTCACCACGCTGCAGCGCTCGGGCCCCCCGTACGAACTCACCGCCGGCGCCTTCCGCAAGGCCGCCATGGTGACCTCCGGTGCGATCACCAACCGCATCGACCGCATGGAGGCCAAGGGCCTGGTCGAGCGGGTGCGCGACACCGGCGACCGCCGCGCGGTGAAGATCCGTCTCACGGAACGCGGCCACGAGGTGACCCGTACCTTCATGAAGGAGCACCTCGCCAACGAGGCCCGGATCCTCGCGGACTTCGGGCGCGAGGAGAGCGGGCAACTCGCGGCCGGGCTGCGCAAGCTCCTCGAGACGCTCGGGGACACGTCCATCAAGTGAAGTCCCGCATCTGCCGGTTGAGGTTCGGTGGCGCGAATACGTCTTGAGTGCGTATGGCCCGGCTTGCGGCGCGTTGCCATGATGGGCTTCCCGTCGCCGACCCGAGCGGGTGACCATGGGCCCCATCGAGGACGTCTTCCGCTTCGTCGCCCTGCGCGACCCCGAGCCGCGCAGGAACGGCCCGCGGCGGCTGGCCGCACCGGCCTACGATCCCGCCGCGCCGACCGCCCTGCATCTGCGGCTCGTGCGCGCCGCCGGGCCGAGGGAGCGGGCCGAGGCGGCCGGGGAGTATCTGCGCGCACCGTTCAACGTGGTCAGTGGTGAAGGCGGAGACCGGCGCGAGCGGCCCCGCTTCATCGCCGGCATGACCCAAGTGCCGGCTGCGATACGGGAGGTGAACGACGAGCTCACCAAGGCAGGTGACCGGATCCCGGGGAAGCGGATCGCGACCCGGACGGGCAAGGCGCTCTGCTCCGCGCTGCCTGACCCGCCGAAGGACGAGCCCGAGCTGCGGAAGCTGCTCGACCACCCGTACATCCACGGGCTGTGGCTGGACCACGCGGACAGCCTGCTCGCCGTCACCTACGCCGCCGACCCGCCCGCCGCCGCCCGCGGTCTGCTGACCCGGCTGCTCCTGGTGTGGGAGCTGCTCAGCGTGCTGGCCGACAAGCCGGAGCTGCGCGCGGACCAGGTGAGCGACCTCCTCGCGAACGGCCTTGTGCTCGTGCCCTCCGACGCGGACACCCCAGAGCAGCAGCAACAGGACGCAAAGGAGCCCGGCGACAAGGCGGGCGAGGACAAGGCGCGCGCCATCGACAAGCTCGTACGCCTGGAGTCCTCCCTCACCGACCTGAAAGCCGTGCTGCGCAGGAACCCCCTCGACACCTGGGCGATGAACGAACCGCTGCGTGCCCTCCTCGCCCCCGCCACCCGCGAACTCCTCCAGGAGGAGGGCCTCGCCTCCGACGGCACCCCCGTGCCCGAGCTCGTCGAACAGCTCGCGACCCGCGCCGAACGCATCCACGCCCCCTTGCTGGCCCCGGCGGGCGCCGCCGAACGCCGGCTCGCCGTGCTCCGTGAGATCGCCCGCCGCAAGGGTTCCGCCCTCGACGGCATACGGATCGACCCCGGCGAGATCCTGAAGCCGGTCGTCCCCACCACCCAGCCGGGCCAGGCCCGCCTCCTCAGCCCGCCGTTCATCGGCGAACTCAAGGTGATCCGCCAGCAGTTGCGCGGCTACACCTTCGGCGAGATCGCCCATGTCGAGAACGTCCTCGAGGGCGAGACCAAGGAGCGCCGGCACGAGATCGTGGACCTGCGCGAGGAGGAGACGACATCCGCCGTGGAGGAGGAGCGCGAGCGCACCCGCGACTCCCAGACCACGGAACGCTCCGAGCTCGGCAAGGAGACCCAGTCCGCGTACAACGAGAGCGAGCAGATCACGCTCGGCGGGGGCCTCTCGGCCGCTTACGGCCCGTATGTCCAGGTGACCGCCACGGCCGGCTACGCCAAGAACAACTCCCGCAGTGAATCCGCCTCTTCGAGCAGCCGCTTCGCCCGCGAGCTCACCGAACGCGCCGGCGACCGACTGCGCAAACGCACCGAGGAGACGCGCAGGCAACTGACCCGGCGCACGGTCAGCGAGCTCAACCGTCACGTCCTCAAGGCCCAGGACAAGCCGGTCGTCGGCATGTACCGCTGGCTGAACAAGGAGTACTGCGCCCAGGTCTACGAGTACGGCCTGCGGGCCCTGATCGAGATCGGCGTCTCCGATCCGTCGGCCAACCTCCGGTACGCACGGGACAGGGGCGCCGGCCTGGACATCTCCATGGATCCGCCGCCCCCGCTCAACGTCCCGGGCACCAAGACCCCGCTGACCCCCGAACTCGTCGGCGAGACGACCTGGCGCACCCTGGCCGCCACGTTCCGGGTGCCCGACTTCCCGCCGCCTCCGGCCATGTTCATCACTGTCACGACGGCGTTCAGCATCGAGGCGCCGCCGGGGGAGCAGGCGGCCACGTCCAAGGACACGGACGACGAGAAGAAGAAGGGGACGGGGCCCGAACCGCCGCCCTTGGTGAAGGTGAACACGGAACTCACCGTGCCCAACGGGTATGTGCCCGCCCAGTACGTTGCCAACGTGCTCAGTGCGAGCGGGGATCCCCGGGAGCTGATCTCCCTCGTCTACGCCGATTTCGAGGCGTTCTCGCAGGCTCTTAAGGATCAGTTCGACGCGGATGCGGACTGGTGGAAGGCGATGACACCGTTCATCCAGCGCTGGTGGTCCTGGGACCCGCGGGCAGAGCGCGTGCCGGTGGTGAACGAGCCGGACCACGCGACCGGACTCCGCCTGCTCGAAATGCTCAGCAGCCTGCCCAAGGTGCCGCTGCGCATGCTGTGGAGCCTCCGCAACTACCTTGACGCATCCCGCGGCTGGCCACCCCGCCACCACGTCGACCTGGCGATCGGCCCGGTCCTGCGCTCCATCCCGGTCGGCCCTCAGAAGATCACCGGCGTCTTCGACCACGGCCAGCGCGCGAACATCCAGGCCGAGTTGACCGGCGCCGAACCCGACGACCTCACCCTGCCCGTCGCCGCCTGCGTCAGCGCACCCGCCACCGCCCTGTCGATGACGCTCTCGGTGATCTGCATCCAGACCGCCGACCTGTACCAGCGCTGGCAGATGCAGGCCTACGAGGCGGTCCTCGCCGCGCACGCGTCCTGGGAGTCGGACTTCCGGGCCGCCGTGGCCCAGGCCGAGACGCGCAGGGGCGTGGTCATCGAGGGGCGCAACCCGCTGGACAACGAGCGGACGATCCTCGACGAGCTCAAGAGGTCCGCGGTCGCGATGCTCGGCGGGGTCGCGGCGGAGCAACTCACCGTTGTGCAGCCGGGAGACGCGGCCGTCGGCACACCGCCGTCGCTCGACCCCGCGAAGGCGCAGCGGGCGGGCCGGCTCGTCCGGCTCTACGAGGTGGGCCTCGAGTGGGAGCACGCCGCGTACACCCTGTACCCGTACTTCTGGAGCGGCCGCGCGGACTGGCCGGAGGCCGTGCTGCGCGACGACCCGGACCCCACGTTCGCCGCGTTCCTGCGGGCCGGATACGCCCGCATGATCCTTCCCGTACGCCCCGGCTTCGAGGACGTCCTGGCCAGCCACCTGAGCCTCGACATCCCTGACCCGTACCCCACTTCACCCGCCCCGCGCCCCGCGGACGACCCGTCCCTCGACCTCACGGAGGAGATCCGCGCATCCCAGGACCGCACGGGCGGGGTGCCCACGGGTACGCCGTGGCCGGTGACGGTACCGACGACGCTCGTGGCACTGAGCACGGCGAAGCTGCCGTGGGAGGCGGGGGTCTGTGACGAGAAGCCGGTTGAGGGGGGTGAGGGCTGATGGCGGGCCGAAAGATTCCCGGCGGAGGCAAGAAGGGCAGAGAGCGCAAGCTGGCCGACAGTGCGAAACAGGCCGGCAGCATCACCGAGTACATCGGCAACATGGCCCAGTCGCTCGATGTGCTGCGCGGGTGGGCACAGGCGCAGGACGGGCTGAGCGTGCAGAACACCTTGTTCATCCTGGAGCCGGTGAAGGCGGAGAAGAAAGCGAAGTCCGGCCCGGCACCCGGGGACCGGGCCGTGAAGAAGGGACTCCCGGCGCAGGCCCTGCGTCCAGGCGGCAGACCTGACGGGGGTACACCCGACGGCGGACACGACGCGAGGGTGCCGGACGGCGGTCGTGATGCGGGGGCGTCGGCGGTGGAGCCGGTCGTCGTGCAGTGGCACCTCCCGACCCCCTTTCTGATCACCCGGACCTATGACGTGGAGGAGACCTGGGCGTCATGGGGCCTGCGGGTACAGGACCTGGGGGAGGGCCGGGTCGGCTGTCTGGTCACCGTTCTCCGCCACCAGGGCTTCGACACCGCCCTCGGTGACCAGGTCGCCTGCTCCTTCGGCTCGGAGAGCGTGGACAAGGACCGCCGGATGGTGACCTTCGACGGCTGGATCAACCCGATGGGGGCCGGGTTCGCCCGGTTCTCCGGCAATGTGCTGGTGTCGCTGGACAAACGAGGGCAGGTCGTCGTCCATCCGGGCGGCTGCGTCCTCCAGCTCCCGAGCGGTGTCGAGGAGAAGAAGCAGGAGGCGGGCATCTACCGCCTGTCCTTCGCCGGCGAGCCGACCTGACCGCCTCACCTCACGTCCACCTCACCCACTGCCTCCGCCACCCGGCCCGTCTGCACCACCCGCACCCATCGCACCGCCCCACCCGCCGCGAACGCCCCCCACCGCTTCCCGTCCGCCGACGTCTCAACCCGGTAACTCCCGCTCGCCGACACGGACTTCACGGGCCGCACCTGCCCCAGGTCCACGCTCAGCGAGGCCCCGGCCCGCTCCGGCTTCCACGCCGTCGCCGCGCTCCCGTCCACCGCGGCCGCCGCGTAGAGGCCCGGCTCCTCCGAGTTCGCAAAAGCCGGCCGGCAGCGCGCGAGCGAGCCGCCCGGAGCCAGGTCGGGGCGGCGCGTCTTGAGGACCGCCGGCTCGTCGGCGGTCACCGGGAAGGAACCCTGCGGCGACTCGACCGTGAAGGGCTTCCCGGACGTCAGGCGCACGGTCGTCTCGCGCGGCCCCACGTTCACGTCATACGTACGCCCGCGCCACGAAAGGCCGTACAGCCGTACGCCGGCCGCGAGTTGAGGCGGCAGCACCGGGTCGAGGTGCACCGCGTCCGACCGCAGCCGCAGCCCGGTCAGACCGTGCGTGAACACCTGCAGAAAGCCGCCCTTGCCCGTCAGGAAGTCCTGCGCGGGGGAGCCGGCGAGGGGATCGTGCGCACCGGCCTTCTCACCGCGCGCCTCCGAGAACAGCGCGAACGGCCCGCGTACGAAGGGCCGGATGGAGCGCTGCAGATAGGTGTACGCGGAGCAGCCGGGCTCCCCGATCGCCGCCGCGTCCACCGCGTGCACCGAGTCGGTCATCGCCGGTCCGTCCGGGTCCGTGATCGCCGCGTAGTGGTCGAGGGTCGCGGCGGCCGCACCCTTCGGCATCGGCCACTCCAGCGGGTACATGAGCAGCACCGTGTCCGCCTGCTTGATCCGCGGCGCGGACAGCCGCTGGAACCCCTCGTACTGCCAGAAGATCTTCCGCCGTGCGTCGTAGGGGATACGGAGCTTCGAAGCGATCCGGCGCCATGCCGGGTCCGCCCGCCCGCCGAGGAGTTCGACGGCCTCGGCGGCGTGCCGCAGCGTGGTGGCCGCGCCCGCGTTGGTGAAGACCGCGTCGTCCACGCCGTTGCTGTACTCGTCGGGTCCGGCCACATTGCGGATCGAGTACGAGCCGTCCTTGTTGCGCTCTGCCTTGTCGGCCCAGAACTCCGCGATCCCGCGAAGGAGCGGCTCCCCGCGCTCGCCCAGCCAGCGCCGGTCACCGGTCGCGAGCCAGTACTGCCAGGCCGCGAGGGCGATGTCCGACTGCAGATGCACCTGGGTGACGCAGTGCGGCGGGCGCCAGCTGTGGCACTCGGACCAGAGCCGGCCGTCCGAGCCGCTGGTCCAGGGGAAGAACAGGCCCTTGTAGCCGAGGCGTCGAGCGTTGTCGCGGGCGCCGTCCATCGTCGCGAACCGGTAGTCCAGTACGGGGCGGGCGAGTTCGGGGCGGGTCGCGAGCAGCGGCGGGAACATCCAGGTCTCCGCGTCCCAGAAGACGAGGCCCGCATAGTTGTCGCTGCTCAGACCGACCGGCGAGAGACTGTCGCGGCCGCCGCGGCGCAGCGCCGTGTACAGGCCGTACTGCGCCGAGCGCGTCCACAGCTGCAGATCCTCGCGCCCCGGCACCTCGATCCGTGAGGACCACAGGCCGCGCCAGGCCGCGGTGTGCGCGGAGAACAGGGCGGGCCAGCCGCGCAGCGCGGCATGCTGGGAGGTCTGGATCGCGGCCCTGCGGGAGGCCGCGGCGGTCCGCGCGCCGCCGACGCCGACGAACTTCACGACCTCGTAGCTCTGCCCGGAACGCACGGGGAACTTCGCGGCCTGCGCCACGCTCAACTTCTGTGCCGCACCGGCCGGTTGGATACGCCCGGGCGCCCGCAGCGCCGAGGCCAGCGCCCCGCGCACCCCGGTCCCGTCCGCGCGGAAGGCCACGTCGACGGTGGCCCGCCCGCTCGGCCCGCCGCCCTCGTGCGCGAGCCGCCGTGCCCCCTGGCCGTCGATCCGGTCGACGACGGTGGCGGTGCCGTTCCAGTGCGGGGTGACCCGCAGCCGCACCGCGCCGCCGCGCGCGTTGTTGCGGTCGGCCAGCACGTCGTAGACGAGGTCGGTACGGCGGCCGTCGGTGGTGGTCCAGGTGAGAGAGGTCCGCACGAAGCCGCAGCGCAGGAAGAGCGTCTGCCGGTACGCGGAGGTCCTGCCCTGTGCGCCGTACGCCTGCGAGCCCGCGACGAAGTCGAGCGTCGTCCAGTTCGGGAGCGCGGCGATGGCCTGGCGTCCGGACTCCCGGTCGATGCCGTAGAGACCGGCCGCGAACGCACCGTCGTACCGGGGTGTGAACAGCGGCCACCCGGTCTTGCTGTCGGACACCGCGTACCCGTGCCCGCGCGGCGGCACCCGCACCCCGAGCAGTCCGTTGCCCACGTAGGCGTGCGCGGGGCCGGTCCTGCCCGGATCCGTGGAGCTCGGCGTCCAGCCGGCCGACGGCGCACAGCTTCCGCCGGGGGCCGTACGGTCCGAGGGGTCGGCCGGCCAGGGGCGGGCCGTGGCTCCGGCGGCGGGCAGGGCCATGGCGGCGAGGACGACGGCTGCGGTGGCGGCGCACAGTCGGCTGAGGCGCGAGATGGTCACGCGGCCGACCCTAGGAAGCCCGGCGGGCGGCTCCGGGGTGCGCCGCGCGGGGGTCCCACGCACGGGGGTGCGGGTGCGGCCGTTGGCCCCGCACCCCTCGCGATACTGGTCCCGTCGGGGTCCGCCCGTATGGCCGTACGATTCCGGCAGCAGCCAGCGCACACAGCCAAACAGGAGACCGGACCCCGTGGCCATACCCCCGCCGCCCCAGGACAACCCGTATGGTCCGCCGCCGCAGAGCCCGCAGCCGCCGCCTTACGGCCAGCAGCCACCGAACGGTCAACCGGCTCCCTATGGCCAGCCGCCGTACGGCCAGCAGCCCGGCCAGCCGTACGGTCAGCAGCCCGGCCAGCCCTACGGCCAGCCGCCCTACGGCCAGTACCCCGGCTACGGCAACGGCTGGGCGCCCTACCCCGCCGCGCCCAGGACCAGCGGTTTCGCCATCGCCGCCCTCGTGACCTGTGTGCTCTGCTTCCTGCCGCTCGGCCTGGTCTTCGGCCTCGTCGCGCTGCGGCAGATCAAGAAGACCGGTCAGTCCGGCAAGGGCCTCGCGGTCTCGGGCCTCGTGGTCAACTCGGTGACGCTGCTCCTCACCCTCCTGTTCTTCGTCAGCGGCGCGGCCTCCGAGTTCTGGGGCGGCTTCAACGACGGCATGAAGGAGGCGCAGCAGGAGCAGTCCCTCACGCCAGAGAAGGGGCAGTGCTTCAACGTGCCCGCAGGCGCGGAGGAGGGGTACGTGGAGAAGATCAACATCGTGCCCTGCGCGGGGCCGCACGACAGCGAGGTCTACGGCTCGTTCCGGCTCGAGCACTCCACGTTCCCGGGCCAGGGCGCGATCGAGGACGTCGCCGCCGAACGGTGCGCGACCCAGCTCGACGAGTACGTGGTGGACGCGGACGCTCTCCCCGGGAACGTCGTCTTCGACTTCATCAGCCCGACTCAGGAGAGCTGGAACGTCGGCGACCGCGAGGTCACCTGCGTCTTCGTGGACGAGGACGGCGGCAAGCTCACCAGCTCGCTGCGGGACACGGGCGGCACTCCCGGTGAAACCCCGGGAGACAACTCCGGCGGCACGTCCGGCGGCCCGGAGTCCGAGGCCCCGGGCGCGGAGCCCGCCCCCGGTGAGGGCGCGGACGTCTAGTCGGGGGCATACCAGGGGCTAGGTCAACGACGCGCCGTACACAAGCCGTTGACCATGATCGTCATCACTTCGAGTGATTCCCTGGCCTTTGGTTGCGGTCAACAACCCACGGTTGCCAGGCTGTTGCTGTCTGTCAACCTGATGGGAGTGGCCAGTGACGTTCGGTGAGCAGCCCGCGTATCTGCGCGTAGCGGACGATCTCCGGAAGCAGATCGTGAGCGGCACGCTGCCGCCGCACACCCGGCTCCCTTCGCAGGCCCGCATCCGCGAGGAGTACGGGGTCTCCGACACCGTGGCCCTCGAGGCCCGCAAGGTCCTGATGGCGGAGGGTCTCGTCGAGGGCCGCTCCGGGTCGGGCACCTATGTGCGCGAGCGGCCGGTCCCGCGCCGGGTCTCGCGCGCGGCCTACCGGCACAGAGGCGGGCTCTCGCCGTTCCGGCAGGAGCAGGCCGAGGCGGGGGCGCGCGGCACCTGGGAGTCCCGCAGCGAACAGGCCCTGGCGGACGGTGATATCGCCCGGCGGCTCGCGATCGACATCGGCGACCGCGTGATGTGCACCTCGTACGTCTTCCGGGACGCGGGCGAGGCGATGATGCTCTCCACTTCCTGGGAGCCCCTCGCGGTGACCGGCCGCACCCCGGTGATGCTCCCCGAGGAGGGGCCGCTCGGCGGCTGCGGAGTGGTCGAGCGGATGGCGGCCATCGACGTGATCGTGGACAACGTCGCGGAGGAGGTGGGCGCCCGCCCCGGCCTCGCCGAGGAGCTGCATCTGCTCGGCGGCGTGCCCGGCCATGTCGTCGTGGTCATCGAGCGCACGTACTACGCCTCGGGCCGTCCGGTCGAGACGGCGGACGTGGTCATCCCGGCGGACCGCTATCGGGTGGCATACCACCTGCCCGTCAAGTGACCCAGGTCAAGCGGTAGCCGACCGATACCCGGACGCAGCCGTCCGCGCGCTGTGACCGCGAGTTAACCCCCGCCCCACCCGCGTAACACCGGGTTAATGGTATACCGCTACGGATCGTCATGTCCGGCTCCTACCTTCACCGACCGAACCCGCACTCAGGCCGGTGAAAGCGTGAAGGAGCCAGCATGACGGACACGGTCACCCGCACCGAAGAGGTCAACCCGCCGCCTCCGAAACGGAGTTACGCCAAACTCGCCGCCGACGAGAGCCGCGAGGACTACTCGCTGCGCTATGCCCCGCACTCGTTCCGGCGCTGGTCGCCGTCGATGGTCGCGGGCACGGCGCTCGGCGGCATCGCGTATCTCGCGGACTTCGCGATCGGCGCCTCGATCGTCTTCACGTACGGCTTCACGAGCGGTACCGCCTCGATCCTCACCGCCGCGACGATCATCTTCATCACCGGCATCCCCATCGCCAAGGCCTGCGCCAAGTACGGCCTGGACATGGACCTGGTGACCCGCGGCGCCGGCTTCGGCTACTTCGGCTCGACGCTGACCTCCCTCATCTACGCGTCGTTCACCTTCATCTTCTTCGCGCTCGAAGGCTCGATCATGGCCCAGGCCATGCATCAGGCCGTCGGACTCCCGGTGGAGATCGGCTACTTGGTCACGACCCTGATCGTGATCCCGATCGTCTTCCGCGGCATGGGCGCGCTCGCCAAGGTGCAGGCCTGGACCCAGCCGATCTGGATCATCGGCATGATCCTGCCGTTCATCATCCTCGCCTTCGAAGCCCCGGACGCCTGGGGCGCGTTCGGCTCCTTCGGCGGTACGGAGGGTGCGGGCTCCGGCTTCGACTGGATCGGCTTCGGGCTCGGTACCGGTGTGGCGCTCTCGCTGATCGCTCAGATCGGCGAGCAGGCCGACTACTTGCGCTTCATGCCGAAGAAGACCGAGCAGAACAAGAGGCGATGGAATCTGGCCGTTCTCGCGGCCGGTCCCGGCTGGGTGATCATCGGGGCGGCCAAGCAACTCGGCGGCGCCTTCCTCGCGTTCGTCGCCCTCGAAGCCGTAGGAAAGACGCACGCGCTCGAACCCATCGCGCCCCAGCTCGAAGCGCTCAAGCCCTGGCTCGGTTCGGTGGCGCTGCCCGCCGCCGCGATCTTCGTGATCGTCTCGCAGATCAAAATCAACGTCACCAACGCCTACAGCGGCTCGCTGAGCTGGTCGAACTTCTTCTCCCGCATCACGCACAAGCACCCGGGCCGGGTCTGGTACATCTTCCTCAACCTGGCCATCGCGCTGACGCTGATGGAACTCAACATGTTCGCCGCACTCAACAAGCTGCTCGGCTTCTACTCCAACGTCGGCATCGCCTGGATCACCGCGGTCGCCGCCGACCTGGTCATCAACAAGCGGATGGGCTGGAGCCCCAAGTACATCGAGTTCAAGCGCGCGTATCTCTACGCCGTGAACCCGGCGGGCTTCGGAGCGATGACGGTCGCATCGACCGTCTCGATCATCGCGTTCTTCGGAGTCTTCGGCGAGTACGGGGAGGCCTTCTCGACCTTCATAGCCGCCGGACTCGCCTTGATCCTCTGCCCGTTGATCGCCTGGGCCACCAAGGGCAAGTACTACCTGGCCCGTCCCAACCCGGTGAACGGTCCGGACGTCGTCCTCGAAGACTTCGCGGCCGAGACGGCCACCCACGACTGCGCGGTCTGCGAAACCGCCTACGAGCTGCCCGACATCGCCGACTGCCCGGTCCAGAACGGCCCCATCTGCTCGCTCTGCTGCTCCCTGGACGCCGACTGCGGTGACGTCTGCCGCAAGGCGCCCGCCGACGGACCGGTCCTGATGCCGCTGCCGACCGTCCGTACCATCGCTGAACAGGTCTGACTCCAGGGCGACTTGGCGGCAGGGGGCGCATTCGTGGGGATGCGCCCCCTCGGCGATGGCCGATTCGCTACCTCTTTGTGCCATACCCGCTTCGCAGAGTGAAGGTCGGGCGTAGGCTCGGGCATATGCGTAATGCGGTTTCCCCACCACGCGCGATGCGGCGCGCGTCGAACGGAAGGGCGGGTGAACGGTGAACGACAGCAGTCCTCCCCTCCCTTGGCATGTCATACGGCAGGACGACAACGGCAACCGCTACCGCGTCGGCAGGTATGCGACCAGGGCGGAAGCGGAGAAGGTCGTCGCCGGTCTGGAGGACCGCGGCCACAAGCAGCTGTACTGGGTGGAGCACCTGGAGCGGCGGACCGTCTGACGCGGCCGGACCGGCGGCCCGTCCGGTACCACCGGAACCGTAGGCTCTGGCGCATGAACGAACGGATCGTGGTCGTCGGTGCCGCGCTGTGGCATGAGGGGCGCATGCTCGCGGCCCGGCGCAGCGCCCCTGCGGAACTCGCGGGTCGCTGGGAGCTCCCGGGCGGCAAGGTCGAGCAGGGGGAGCGCCCCGAGGAGGCGTTGGTCCGCGAGCTGCGTGAGGAGCTCGGCGTCGAGGCCGAGCCCGTCGAGCGCATCCCGGGGGAGTGGCCGCTCGGCCGCCCCGGATACGTCCTGCAGGTCTGGTCCGCCAAGCTCCTGAGCGGCGAGCCCGCCCCGCTCGAGGACCATGACGCCCTGCGCTGGCTCGGCATCGACGAGCTGGACGCGGTGGACTGGCTGGACCAGGACCGGCCCGCGGTCGCGGAGGCGGCCCGCCGCCCGCACCCGTAAGCGGGCCCCCGCCTCCGCAAGGCTCCTGTTCGCGCACGGCGCCTACCCCCGTAAAGGGGGCTCAGGGGAAGCGAAACCCCAGCTGGCGAGCACCCCCCTACGCCGTTTGTGCCACAGTGCGCCGATGTAAGCGGTAGGCGTTCCTTGATATCGGGTATGTGCTGATTAACCCCATGAAACCGGACAGAGGTTCCGGGTCCCCGCTCCGGGAAGTGATCGGCGTGATCGAGACCGAAGGCGACTGCGCCGAGTGGACCTTCCCCGCCGATCCGACCGCTGTGCGCACCGCCCGCGCCGTCGTCCGCAAGCAGCTCGTCCACTGGGGTCTCGGTGTGCTCGGCGATGTCACGGTGCTGCTCGTCAGCGAACTGGTGACCAATTCCTTGCGGTACGCGTCGGGACCTATCGGGGTACGCCTCGTACGCCCCGCCGAAGCACCCGGCGTACTCCGCGTCGAAGTCTCCGATCCCCTTCCGGATCCGCCGCTCGCGCGGCACGCCACTCTGGATGACGAAGGAGGCCGTGGCCTGCAGCTTGTCGCCTGCTCCGCCACGCGCTGGGGCACCAGACAGGGGCATTCCGGCAAGACCGTGTGGTTCGAGCTGACGCTTCCGGTGCCCGGCCGGGGTTAGAGGCGGCCTCCGCATGGTTAGAAGGTGAACTAGAGCCGATCTCCCTGCGGCACGGCCGAAAACGGACGTCTCGCATGGGAGCTGTGAACGCAGTGTTGCGTGCGGCCGTAGTGCTGGATACTGCGGGCAAGCCGTCGAGAGGTCCGGTCCATGACGGCGAGCTGGAGGGGACGGTCGCGTGAGCGAGATAGCAGCCGGGCTGGGAGGGACGAACAGGAGCTCCCAGAACCCCGGGAAACGTCACGCCCGGGAACAGTCCGAACAGGCGCCGCAGCCCGTAGGGTCCGATCGGGCGCCCGAGGCCGAGCGGGGTGCGTCGGACATCCTCTGGCAGTCGAGCCCGCCCGGTTCGATCTACGACTACATCAAGGTCGCCTCGTTCTCGCTCGGCGCCGACGGCCGGATCGACCAGTGGTCGCTGCGCGCGGAGCAGCTCTTCCATGTCGCCGCGGCCGATGCCGTGGGCAAGGACCCCATCGAGGCCTTCGTCCCGTCCGGTCTCCGCGATGTCGGCCACCGCAGGGTCGGCGAGATACTCGACGGCAAGGAGTGGACGGGCATCGTCCCCTTCCGGATGGCCGAGGACGGCTCGCTCGACGGGGTCGCCGAGGTCTATGTGATGCCGACCGCGACGGAGCAGGGCGAACGGGGCGCGGTCTGCATCGTGGTCGACGTCCGGGCGCTGCGCCGGATAGAGACCGACCTCGCCGCCTCGCAGGCGATTTTCGGTCAGTCACCCTTCGGATTTCTGCTGTTCGGCACAGATCTACGCGTGCAGCGCGCCAACAAGCGCTTCGCCGCCGTCTTCGGCGGCAACGCCGAAGAACACCGCGGCCGCACCGTCCACGACTATCTGCCGCGCGGCGAGGCCGACCGGATGGCCGCCGCGCTCAAGCGGGTCCTGGAGACCGGCGACTCCGTCACGGACATGCAGATCGTCGGGCCCGCACCCGGCTCCAACGACCGCCGCCACTGGTCCATCAACCTCTACCGCGTACACAGCGGTACGGGCCGTCCCATCGGCGTGGCCGGCCTCGGCACCGATGTCACCCGCCGGCACGCGGCCGCCCGCGAGGCCGCCCAGTCCCGCCGTAATCTCGCGCTCCTGAACGAGGCGGGTTCGCGCATCGGCAACTCCCTCGACCTGGAGACCACCGCACGCGAACTCCTCGACGTCACCGTCCCGGTCTTCTGCGACCTGGCCTCCGTGGACCTGTACCAAGGCCTGCTCGACGGCGACGAGACCCCGCCCGGACTCGCCGACGGCAGCGCCGAGCTGCGCCGCGTCGCCTTCTCCAGCGCGGTCTCCGACGGCCCGCTCGACGACTGCGGCGAACCCGTCACCGTCGGCGCCCTGCACCGCTACTCCTTCAACTCGCCCTGCGCCGACGCCCTGCGCACCGCACGCCCGGTCTCCATCCCGCGCACGGAAGGCGGCATGGTGCGCTCCACGCTCGCCGTGCCGATGGTCGCGCACGACACCGTGGTGGGCCTGGTCCGCTTCTCGCGCACCATGGGCAGCGAACCCTTCTCGGAACGCGACCGCACCCTGGCCGTGGAGCTGGCCGCCCGCGCCGCGGTCTGTATCGACAACGCCCGCCTCTACCGCCGCGAGCACGAACGCGCCCTGATCCTCCAGCGCTCCCTGCTCCCGCCCGGCGACCCCGAGGCCGCCGGCCTGGACATCGCCTGCCGCTATCTGCCCGGCAACGCCGCCACCGAGGTCGGCGGCGACTGGTTCGACGTCATCGAACTGCCCGGCCACCGCACCGCCCTGGTCGTCGGTGACGTGATGGGCCGCGGTCTGCGCGCCGCGGTCGCCATGGGTGAACTCCGTACCGCCGTACGCACCTTGGCCCTGCTCGACCTCGAACCCGCCGAAGTCCTCGCCGCCCTCGACGAGATCGCCCGCGGACTCGGCTCACCCACCCCCTGGGGCCAGCACCCGCACTCGCCCCAGTCCACCCGGCGCGCACTCCAGGGCCGCGACATCGACCCCTCCGAGGTCTACCTCGCGACCTGCGTCTACGCGGTGTACGACCCGGTCACCCGCCGCGTCACCTTCGCCAACGCCGGCCATCTGCCACCCGTTCTCGTCGAGCCGGGCGAGGAGGCCCTGATGCTCGACGTACCCCCGGGCATGCCGCTGGGCGTCGGCGGCGAACCCTTCGAAGAGGTCGAAGTCCAGCTCCCGGAAGGCGCCTTGCTCGCCCTCTACACGGACGGACTCGTCGAATCCCGCGAACACCCCCTGGACGAGGGCCTGCGCGCCTTCCGCTCCGCGCTCACCGACCCGGCCCGCCCGCTCGAAGACGTCTGCGACCACGTCCTCAACACCCTCGACACCCGGCACGGCGAGGACGACATCGCCCTGCTCATGGCCCGCGTCCAGGGCCTGCCGCGCGACGCGGTCGGCGACTGGACCCTGCCCCGCGAGGCGCGCTCGGTGGGCCGCGCCCGCGAACTGGCCCGCGCCCAGCTCGCCTCCTGGGACCTCGAAGCCCTCGTGGACACCACGGAGCTGCTGGTCAGCGAGCTGGTCACCAATGCTCTGCGGTACGGGGAGGGCGAGATCAGACTCCGGCTCCTGCTCGACCGCACCCTGGTCTGCGAGGTCTGGGACGCGGGCCTCGTCCAGCCGCGTCGCCGCCGCGCCCGCGACACCGACGAGGGCGGCCGCGGCCTCCAGCTCGTCGGCCTGCTCAGCGCTTCGTGGGGCGCCCGCCGCACCCCGCGCGGCAAAACGGTGTGGTTCGAACTACCGCTCCCGGACGGCGGCTCACCGTCGGAGCCTTCTGTGGACGCGCTGTTGAGCATGTTCTGATCACCGGGCGCCGGGACCCGGTCCCGGCACGCTCGGCTTCCTCCATAGGATCCCTCCATGTCTGCTGACGCCCGCGTGACCCGGTCGATGTTCCGCCGTATCCAGTCCATAGCGGCGCCCCGCCCGCTGCCGGAACCGCCCCGGCGGATCTGGTCGGACGCGGACTGGGAGCGGATCCAGCTCGGCTACGCGGCGCGGGACATGGACGAGAAGTGGAACGTCTTCACGGAGGGCGAGGTGGTCTTCCTGCACCGGAGCTGGACCGGTCACGGAGTCTTCGAGGCGACCTTCGCGCCGGTCGACGGCGGTGGCCGGCAGATCACAAGGGCCGTGGCCGAAGGCGACACCGACCGCTACCGGAGTACGGACGACGCCTACGACTGCGTCATGCTCGAGCTGGTGCTCAGCGCCATCGTGCTCGGTGAACCGGCGACCGGCCTTCGCTCGAAGCTGGTGGAACTGACACGCCGGCAGTCGCCCTCCGCCGATGCCCCGGCCGGGGTGATCCAGCACAGCGCCTTGGGGCTGCGCTCGGACTCCTAGCCGGCCGAAGCCCGAAGTCCCAGCCGGTCAGGACGTCGCCTTCATCGCCGCCAGCCTGGCCTCGATCTCCGCCTGATCGCCCAGCGAGTCCAGCTGCTCGAACTGGGCGTCGAGCGACGAGGCGGCCAGCTCCTGCTTCCCCAGAGCCCGGGCCTCCTCCCGCCGCACCTTCTCCTCGAACCGCGACAGCTCACTCGTCGGATCGAGCACATTGATGTTCTGGGCCGCGTCCATCATCTGGTTCTGCGCCTCGGCCGTCTTCGACCGCGCCACCAACTGATCGCGTTTGGCCTGCAGTTCGCTCAGCTTGATCTGCATCTGGTCCAGGCCCGACTTCAGCTTCTCGACCACCTCGGTCTGTGCCGCGATCGTAGGCTCCGCGTCCTTCGCCTCCTTCTCGGACTGCAGCTGCCGCTGCAGCGCCACCTTGGCGAGCGCGTCGAACTTGTCCGCGCCGTCGGAGTCACCGGCGGACCGCATCTGGTCGGCCTTCTTGCTGGCCGCGAGCGCCTTGCCGCCCCATTCGCCGGCCGCGTCCACATCTTCCTTGTGGTCCTGTTCGAGCAGCCGCAGATTGCCGATCGTGGTCGACACCGCCTCCTGCGCCTCACGGATGTTGTTGGTGTAGTCGCGGATCAGCTGGTCGAGCATCTTGGCCGGATCCTCGGCCTGGTCGAGCATCGAGTTGATGTTGGCCTTCGCGAGCTGGGCGACACGGCCCAGGATGGTCTGCTTCGTCATCGCAGTGAACTTCCTTTACGGGTACGTGAGTTCCGGACCGCGTACGGAGACCGGGAAGGTCTCCCGTACGCACAAACCTCGATCAGAAGCGCCCTCCCCCGCCCATCCGCCCCCGCGTGCCACCCCCGCCGAAACTCCCCGGCCCGCCGAATCCGCCACCGCCCCCGCCTCGGCCGTAACCACCGCCGAACCCGCCGCCCATCCCGCGCCCCATCCCGCCGAGCACCTCGCCGAGGATGATCCCGCCGAGCACCGCGCCGCCCATCCCGCCGGAGCGGGACCGGCCGGCCGTCTGCCCGCCGTACGGGTCGAAGGACCCCACATCGCGCTCGGCCAGCTGCTGCGCCTGGCGTGCCATGGAGTCGGCCTGCTGGGCCCTGGCCAGCGCGCCCGAGGCGTCCGTGGCGGCCAGCGCGTCGGCGGACGCCAGATGCCGCTGGGCCTCCGCGAGACGGGTGCGGGCCTCGCTGCCCACACCGCCGCGGTGCGTGGTGATGTAGTCGGCGGCCGCTCCCACCGCGCTGCGGGCGGTCAGCAGCGTCTGGTCGAGCAGCCCGCGCGCCCGCTGATCGGCGACCTCGCGCTCGCGCGCACCGGCCAGCGCCTCGTCGAGCGCGGCATCGGCCTCCTCGATCCGCCGCAGCGCGTCGATCGGGTCGTAGCGCCCGCCGGCCACCACGGCGCGTACGTCCTGGAGCACGGCCTCCGCGCGGGCGATCCGGCCCTGCAGATCGGCCGTCGACGTCCCGGTCGCGGTGCCCTGGAGCAGCCCGCGCGCATCGGCCAGATCGGTCTCCGTCTCGGTCAGCGCGGCCGGCAGCTTCGCCTCGGCCTGACCGAGCTCCGCGGCCAGCCGGTCCACCGCGTCCACGAGGGTGCCCGCCTGGTCGACGGCGCCCTCGGCGGCCCGCAGATACACCGCGGCCGGACCGTTCTCACCGGCGTCCACGGCCTGCCGTGCCCGGTTGAGGGTGCCGGTCGCGAAGAGCAGCCGCTCCTTGGCCTCCTCGATATGCCCGCTCACGGGCGCGGACGCGGAATCCGCGTAGCGCGCCGTCAGTGTCGTATACGTCCCGGCGGCCGCCGTGGTCCGCGCGCTGACCTCGCGGAACGTCCCTTCGGCCAGCGTCAGCGCCTCGGGCGCGTTCTGTTCGAGGGCGCGCAGCCGGTCGAAGTCCGCGGTCTCGGCGTCAAGGCGGCGGCTGGCCTCGCTGCAGCGCGAGACGATCTCGTCCAGCATCCGCCGCTTGGTCGCGTCGTCCTCGGGAAACGCGTCGTCGAGCTGCTGGCGCAGCTTGAAGGCGGCGGTCAGCTCCCCCTTCGCGTACGTCACCGCGTCCTGGAAGCGCTTGACCGCGTCGTCCCCGAACTGGGCGGCGGCGAAGCCGAGTTCCTCGGTGGAGGTCCGTACGGCGTCATCGGTCTGCACGAGCAGCAGCCTGGCCTGCTTGTCCAGCTCCGGCAGCGGGGTGGGGGCGGGTCCCTGCGACCAGCCGGCGGGCGACCCGTTCCCGCCGCCGTTCCTCTTCCGCTTGCTCCGCGTGTACGCGTACGCCGCCAGCGCGCCCGCACTGCCGACCGCGACCACCGGCAGCACCAGATCCCCGGTCGCCGGACCGTGGTCCTCGGCCGCGCCCGGATCGGGGTCACCCGGAGTGATCGCCGGAGTCGGGACCGGCTGCCCCGCGAGCACCGCTTCATAGCCGCGGGCCGCGCCGATCGCGGCGCCCGCCCAGTCGTTCTGCTTGAGCGCGGGCTCGACCGCCGTGGTGGCGACCTGCTGCAGCTGGGCCTCGCTGAGCCGTGAGTCCTGGTCGACCGAGTACGCGTACTGCCGGTCGTGCGTGGCCACGGCGAGCAGGATGTCGTCGAGGCCGAGCCCGCCCCGCTCGGCCGTGCTGTTCGCCCAGGACTTCGCGGACTGCCCGGAGAAATCCCGTACGTACGCGACGAACAGCTGGATCCCGTCGTCGTCATAGAGCTTGTCGAGAGCCTGCGCGACCTCGGTCTTCCGGTCCCCGAGCGCACCCACCTTGTCGGTGATCTGCCCGGTCCGTGACAGCGTGATCGGCCCTTCGGCCCGCGCGGGGCCGGTCAGGAGCAGGGGCAGCGCCACCGCGAAGAGAGCGGCGAGCACGGCCCGCGCGGCTATGTGAGGCAGCGAGCGGTCGCGGGGTGGCGTCACATTTGTGAGCGTATGTCCGGGTGAGGCAGGTCGCGACTGGTGAAGCTGGTTGCCCCGGGTGGTGCCGGTTGCCATACTCGAACTATGGCAACCAAGAAGGTCACCATCACGATCCCCGAGGACCTGCTCGACTCGATCAAGGGCAGGGTGGACGCCCGGGGCGTCTCGGCCTACATCGCCGAGGCGGCCGCGCACAAGGACGCCATGGACAGGCTGCGAGAACTGTCCGATCGGCTCGAGGACGAGTACGGGCCGGTCAGCGAGGCGGACTACCAGGCGGCGCTCGACCGTATCGCCGCGATCGACGCCTGGCACGGCGAGGCACAGACGGATCCGGCGAGTGCTGCGTGAGCCGGAGCCGGCAGCGCCCGGTCGTCCCAGCTCGCAAGACGTACTTCCTCGACAGTGAGCCGCTCTCTCGGCTGGTGCGTGGACAGCGGGCGATGCGGGCCTTGGTGCAAGCCGCGTCCGGCCTCGACATCGCCGTCGCGACGACCGCACTCACCACGGTCGAGGCGTGGGATCCGCGAGCAGGCGCGCAAGCCACTGCGCTCTGGGACTGGGCACTGTCCCGCGTCGCCGTGGTCCACACCGACGACGAGCTGATCGCGACCACGCGCTCCCGACTGCGGGATACCGGGCTGCACGGCCACAAGTACGCCATCGACGCGGTCCTGGCCGCCGCCGCTCTCGCAGCACAAGCGCGCGGCGACCAGGTCACGGTCTTCACCTCGGACGTCGACGACCTGACCAAGCTGCTGGCCGGGGCGCCGATCCGTATCGAGCCCGTCTAGTCGGCACCCCGCCGCCGGATCTTGTTCCCCAGCCACACCAGCGGGTCGTACTTGCGGTCCACCGCGCGCTCCTTGAGCGGGATCAGCGCGTTGTCCGTGATCTTGATGCCCTCGGGGCAGACCTCGGTGCAGCACTTGGTGATGTTGCAGTAGCCGAGCCCGTGCTCGTCCTGCGCGGTCTTCTTGCGGTCGAGTCCCGACTCGGCGGCCGAGTCCAGCGGATGCATGTCCAGCTCGGCCACCCGCATCAGGAAACGCGGTCCGGCGAAGGCGGCCTTGTTCTCCTCGTGGTCACGCACCACATGGCAGGTGTCCTGGCACAGGAAGCACTCGATGCACTTGCGGAACTCCTGCGAGCGGTCCACGTCCTCCTGCATCATCCGGTACTCACCGGGCCCGAGCCCCTGCGGCGGTACGAAGGCGGGCACCTCGCGGGCCTTGGTGTAGTTGAAGCCCACGTCGGTCACGAGGTCCCGTACGACGGGGAAGGCCCGCAGCGGTGTGACGGTCAGCGTCTCCTCGCGCGAGAACGTCGACATCCGCGTCATGCAGAGCAGCCGCGGCCGCCCGTTGATCTCCGCGGAACAGGACCCGCACTTGCCGGCCTTGCAGTTCCAGCGCACCGCGAGATCGGGCGCCTGGGTGGCCTGCAGGCGGTGGATGATGTCGAGGACGACCTCCCCGTCGTTCACCTCGACCTTGAAGTCCTCGAGCCCGCCGCCGTCGGTGTCCCCGCGCCAGACCTTGAAGTGCGCCTCGTAGGAGGTCGATGCAGCCGTGCTCATTCAAAGAGCTCCTCTTCGGCGAGGTACTTGACCAGCTCTTCCTTCTCGAACAGCGCGAGCAGGTCCGGTCGGATGGGTTCGGTCTCCTTGCGTACGAGGCGGATCTGGCCGCGTACCGGATCGGTGGCCGCCAACCCTCCGGTGGGATCGGCGAGTTGGCACAGCAGGTTGACCTTCCGCCAGCCGCGGTCCATGCCCGGGTAGTCCTCGCGGGTGTGCCCGCCGCGGCTCTCGGTGCGCTCGAGAGCGGAGCGCGCGATGCACTCGCTGACGAGCAGCATGTTCCGCATGTCGAGGGCGAGATGCCAGCCGGGGTTGAACTGCCGGTGCCCCTCGACCCCGGCCCTGCGCGCCCGTACCCGCAGATCCGCGAGCCGCTTCAGCGCCGTGGCCATCTCCTCCTCGCGGCGGATGATCCCCACGAGGTCGTTCATCGCCTGCTGCAGTTCCTGGTGCAGGGTGTACGGGTTCTCCGCGGGCCGCGCCGTCGAGGGCAGCGGTCCCTCTGCGGTGAGCGCCTCGTCGGGGCCCTCGGCCGAGAACGGACGCAGCGCCTCGGCGGCCGCGAGGTCGATCTGGGAGTCCTCGATCACCGGCCGCTCAGCGCCGAGCCCCGCCGCGTACCGCGCCGCGTGCAGCCCGGCCCGCCGCCCGAAGACGAGCAGGTCCGAGAGCGAGTTGCCGCCGAGCCGGTTCGAGCCGTGCATCCCGCCCGCGACCTCACCGGCCGCGAACAGCCCGGGCACGCCCAGCGCCGCCGCGGTGTCGGACTCGACGGCGATCCCGCCCATCACGTAGTGGCAGGTCGGCCCGACCTCCATCGCCTCGGCTGTGATGTCCACGTCCGCCAGCTCCTTGAACTGGTGGTACATCGACGGCAGCCGGCGCCGGATGACATCGGCCGGCATCCGCGTCGACACATCGAGGAACACCCCGCCGTGCGGCGATCCGCGCCCCGCCTTGACCTCGGAGTTGATCGCGCGGGCGACCTCGTCGCGGGGGAGCAGCTCGGGCGGCCGGCGGTTGCGGTCCGGGTCCTCGTACCAGCGGTCGCCCTCCTCCTCGGACTCCGCGTACTTCTCCTTGAAGACGTCCGGGATGTAGTCGAACATGAACCGCTTGCCCTCGGAGTTCCTCAGCACCCCGCCGTCACCGCGCACGGACTCGGTGACGAGGATCCCCTTCACCGACGGCGGCCAGACCATGCCCGTCGGGTGGAACTGCACGAACTCCATGTTCAGCAGGGGAGCACCGGCGAGCAGCGCGAGCGCGTGCCCGTCACCCGTGTACTCCCACGAGTTGGACGTCACCTTGAAGGACTTGCCGATCCCGCCCGTCGCGAGGATCACGGTCGGCGCCTCGATCACGAAGAAGCGCCCGGACTCCCGCTCGTACGAGAAGATCCCGGCGACCTTCCCGTCCACGTCGTCCTTGAGGATCCGTGTGGTGGTGCACTCCTGGAAGACCTTCAACCCGGCCTCGTAGTCGCCGTGTTCCTTGAAGTCCTCCTGCTGCAGCGACACGATCTTCTGCTGCAGCGTCCGGATCAGCTCGAGACCCGTGCGGTCACCGACATGCGCGAGCCGCGGGTACTCGTGCCCGCCGAAGTTGCGCTGCGAGATCCGCCCGTCCTTGGTGCGGTCGAAGAGCGCACCCCAGGTCTCCAGCTCCCATACGCGATCGGGCGCCTCCTGGGCGTGCAGTTCGGCCATCCGCCACTGGTTGAGGAACTTGCCGCCGCGCATGGTGTCGCGGAAGTGCACCTGCCAGTTGTCGCCGTCGTTCACATTGCCCATCGAGGCGGCGATCCCGCCCTCGGCCATCACCGTATGGGCCTTGCCGAACAGCGACTTGCAGATCACCGCCGTCCGCGCACCCTGCTCCCGCGCCTCGATCGCCGCCCTCAGGCCGGCCCCGCCGGCCCCCACCACGACGACGTCCCACTGCTGCCGCTCCACCGTAGTCATCGCACGCACCTCGCCATCAGAAGGCCCCTGACATCAGAAGAATCGCGGATCGTCGAAGGCACCGCTGGCGACCAGATACACGTAGAGATCCGCGAGGGCCACGCTGATCAACGAGGCCCAGGCGAGCAGCATGTGACGGGCATTCAGCTTCCCGATCCACTGCCACGTCCTGTAGCGCACGGGGTGCTTGGAGAAGTGCTTGAGCTTGCCCCCGACGATGTGCCGGCACGAGTGGCAGGACAGGGTGTACGCCCAGATCAGCACGATGTTGACGAGCATGACGAGCGTGCCGAGGCCCATATGGCCCCACTCGTAGTTCTCGTCGCGGAAGGCGAGGACGGTGTCGTAGGTGAGGATGCCCGCCACCGGAACCGCCGCGTAGAAGAAGTAGCGGTGCATGTTCTGGAAGACCAGCGGGAACTTGGTCTCGCCGCTGTACTTCTTGTGCGGCTCGGCCACCGCGCAGGCCGGGGGAGAGGCCCAGAAGCCCCGGTAGTAGGCCTTGCGGTAGTAGTAGCAGGTGAGCCGGAAGCCCAGGGGGAAGATCAGGATCAGGAGCGCGGGCGACAGCCCCCACCAACTGCCGAAGATCTCCCAGTTGGGACCGCCCTTCATGGGCTCGCAGTTCTCGGCGAGGCAGGGCGAGTAGAACGGTGAGACGTAGGGCGCCGCGTAGTAGTCCGCATTCGCGAAGGCGCGCCAGGTCGAGTACACGATGAAGGCGAACAGCCCGGCGGCGGTCCCGGCGGGCTGCAGCCACCAGCGGTCGGTGCGCAGATGCGGGGCGGCGATGGCGGC
Organism: Streptomyces sp. N35; assembly: GCF_016464295.1. Classification (NCBI taxonomy): domain Bacteria; kingdom Bacillati; phylum Actinomycetota; class Actinomycetes; order Kitasatosporales; family Streptomycetaceae; genus Streptomyces; species Streptomyces sp. N35. The sequence continues at coordinate 176,864 of NZ_JAEIMH010000001.1, forward strand.
GCGGCCCGCGCCGCGCACCCCGCCCTCGCTATGGCTGAGCTTCCTAGAGGTGTGGGGATCTGTGCCAGTGGCCAACGGGGTCTCCAGTCGGTACGGCTTGTCGGCAGCCGGAGCCGGGGCCGGGGGTCAGGGGGCGCGGCGGTCGCGGGCGCCCAGACCCTCGTCGTCGGAATCGGTCCACAAGGAACGGTCGTACGGGGTGTCCGGGATGCTGACCATCTCGGGCCGCGGCTTCGGGGGCAGCGTCGGCGCGGCTTCCTTGAGGAGCGCGACACTGTCGCGCAGATGGTCGGCGTCCGTGCGTACCCGGCGGATGTCCAGGCCGGACCCGACGTGCTGCTCCAGCCTTCCGACCGAGCGCACCAGATCGTCGAGACAGCGCTGAACGGCCGTCAAATCGTCGTGCAGGGACATGAGTTGCCCTCCACTTCCGCTTGATATAGCGGGATCACATGGATCGTGCGCCTGCGAGTGTCGCGCGTCACATCCCGGATTGTGAAGGGATCTGCGCGGATTCCCCCGTACGAGAGCCCATGGGGGCTCATGAGCAACGGCCCGCGGCCGGATTGGGCCGCACGGGTGGGCTTGGCGGCGGCTGCCGACGTGTCTGCCGCTCCACCTGAGGGCGATCCCGTTCAGTGGGGCCGTATCCGTGTGATCAGCACTCAATACCCCCAGACGTGAACAAACCCGGCACCTCCCAGGGAAGCGCGGTGGCCGGGCGACCCCGGAGGTTCCACGCCATGCCCCCACGCGATCCCGCCGCCCCCGGCGTCCGCCCCGCAGTGCGGGCGACGGCCTACCTCATCGCGGGCGTGCTCGCCCTGCCCTCGCTCGCCGCGTGCGGCAGCACCGACGACTCCGGCGGTACCCCCTCGGCCGCACAGGACATCGCGGCCGCCGAGCGTGAACTGATCGCCGACGGGGGCAAGGCCACCTGGGCCGTGGACGCCCTGCCCGAGACCTTCAACTCCTTCCAGTCCGACGCCGATCCGGCGACCTCCCGGATCGCCGGCGCCGTCCTGCCGTCGATGTACGAACTCGACAAGCGCGGCCGCGCGGTACGCAACGCGGACTACCTGGAGAGCGCCGAGATCGTCGAGCGCGAGCCCAAGCAGGTCGTCCTGTACAAGCTGAACCAGCAGGCGGTGTGGAGCGACGGCCGCGAGATCGGCGCCGCCGACTTCGCCGCCCAGTGGCGCGCCCTGTCCGGCGAGGACTCCGCGTTCTGGACCGCGCGCAACGCCGGCTACGACCGGATCGAGAAGATCGAGAAGGGCGCCAACAACCTCGAGGTGCGGGTCACCTTCGCCAAGCCGTACACCGACTGGCGCTCGCTGTTCTCGCCGCTGTACCCCAAGGACGTCATGGGCACCCCGGACTCCTTCAACGACGGCGCCCGCAAGACGCTCAAGTCGACGGCGGGACCGTTCCGTATCGCCGAGATCGACCGCAAGGCCGGCGAGCTCACCCTGACCCGCAACCCGCGCTGGTGGGGCCGGCCCGCGAAGCTGGAGCGGATGGTCCTCAAGTCCGTCCCCCGCGAGCAGCGCGCCGCGGCCCTGGCCGCCGGCGAGCTGGACATCGCCGAGGTCACCCCCGCCGAGGCCGAGCGCATCGCGCTCGCCGCCCGCGACTCCGGCGCCAAGGGCCCGCTCGCGCACGGCCCGGGCGCCGAACTCACCCCGGCCAAGGCGCTCAAGTCCTGGGCGATCGCCAATGACCCGGAGAACGAGGAACGCGCCGAAGCGATGGCCGCGTCCGTCGAGAAGACCCACAAGGCGATCAAGAAGTACACGAAGGAACAGCAGGGCCTGCGCGGTTTCGTGGTCCGCAAGTCCCTCGAGCCGGCCTACACGCAGCTCGCGCTCAACGGCTCCGGCGGCCCGCTCGCCGACGAGCGCGTACGCCGCGCCGTGGCCCGCGCCCTGGACCGCGAGGAGCTGGCGCGCATTGTCCTCAAGCCGCTCGGTCTGCCCGTGAACCCGGTCGGCAGCCATGTCGCGCTCGCCGGCCAGGACGCGTACTCCGACAGCAGCGGGGCGCTCGGCGACCAGGACACCGCCGAGGCCCGTGCGCTGCTCGCCGACGCGGGCTGGGTGCAGGGCGGTCCGATCAAGACCGCGGGCAGCAAGGCCGACAAGAAGAAGTCCGCCGCCGACGAGGACGGCACGTACATCGTCGGCGAGGAGGACGGAAAGCCGCGCGCCGACAAGGACTACGAGGTCCGCGCCGACAACCAGCCCGAGGCGAAGGCCAAGCGCGAGGAGGAGCGCAGCAAGAAGGAGGCGCACCGCGGCGGCGCCCAGGGCGCGTACGCCCCGAAGGGCACCGCCGCCCCGAAGCCGGCCGGCGGTCCGCTCGCCAAGGACGGCGAGGCGCTCAACCTGAAGTTCGTGCTGCCCTCGGGCCCGGGCTCGGAGCCGCTGCGCGCGGTCGGTGAGCGGATCCAGCGGATGCTGCAGAAGATCGGCATCCGCACCGAGCTCACCAAGGTCCCCGACGACAGCTACTTCAAGGACCACATCGCCTCCGGCCAGTACGACATGGCGCTGTACTCCTGGCCCGGCTCGGCCTACCCGGCCACCGACGCCCGCCCGATCTTCGCCAAGCCGGAGCCGGCCGCCGACGGCTCGCTGAACGTCGAGCAGAACTACACCCGGGTCGGCACCGACCACATCGACCAGCTCTTCGACCAGGCGCTCGCCGAGCTCGACGAGGGCAAGGCGCGCGACCTGGTCAAGAAGGCCGACGCCCGGATCTGGGCCGCGGCGGGCTCGATCCCGCTCTACCAGCGCCCCCAGCTGGTGGCCGTCCGCCCGGGCCTCGCCAACGCCGGCGCCTTCGGCTTCGAGTCCCCGTCGTACGAGGACATCGGCTTCCTGAAGGCGGCGGCGCCGGCGAAGAAGTGATGCCTTTCGTGAGCCCGCTGTGAAGGTGAGCCTCACCTAGCTCAGAAGATCCTCAAGTCTCTTGCCCGCCGGTCACGCCGGCGGGCAAGGTCGTTTCCGACCATTGACCCAGGTGACCTGCACGCCTGCCTCCCGCGCCATCGCGCCCCCCTTGCCTCCTGTGCTGCCGCGCCCCCACCCCTGATGCACCAAGCGCGGTATCGTTGATATACGCGAATGCGCCTGGAGGTGTGCGATGGCCCGTACCGTGATCGACATCGACGACGAGCTGCTCGACCAGGTCGCCAAGACCTTGGGGACCAAGTCCAAGAAGGACACGGTCAACACCGCGCTCGCCGAAATACTGGAGATCCACCGACGCGCCCTCGCCCTGACCCGGCTGCGCGAGGCCGCGGCCGAGGGCGCGTTCGATCTCGAACTTCTCGGGGACAAGAGGAACTACCGCAGGTGAACGCGGCCAAGTACCTCGTCGACACTTCCGCACTCGTCCGTCTGCTCGGCCGGGACGGTCCGTCGTACGGATGGGACCAGGCACTCGGCGCCGGCCTGGTGGCGATCTGCCCGGTCACCGAGCTCGAGTTCTTCTACTCGGCCCGCTCCCTGCGTGACCGTGAGGAGCATCTCGAGACCGTTCGCGCGCTGTTCCCGTTCGCGCCCGTCGACGACCGTGCCTATGGCCGGGCGTGGGAGGTGCAGGGTGAGCTGACCGGGCGCGGGGAGCACAGGGGGCCGGGGCCGGTCGACCTGATCGTCGCCGCGACCGCCGAACTGCAAGGCCTGACGCTTTTGCACCTCGACGACGACTTCGAAACCGTCGCGCGGGTCACCGGACAGCCGCTCCGTCGTCTCGGGAGCCCGAAGAACGGGTCATGATCCGGGCGACGCCGCAGGTCAGCCCTGGTGCGAGGTACCCGCGAAGGCCGCTACCCGCCACGCCACGTAGGATGGGGTAAGGCCGTGGCGTGTCCAGCCCGGCGCGGTGAAGGCGTACGTCGGACATCGAGTCATCCATGACATCGAGAAGACCGAGAGATACGCGAGCCGCTCGCAAGTTCCACTCGTCCCGGGAGAAGCACCGCACGTGCCCACGCGCCACGACATTCGAAACGTCGCCATCGTCGCCCACGTCGACCACGGCAAGACGACCATCGTCGACGCCATGCTCAAGCAGGCGGGGTCCTTCGCTGCGCACGCCGCCGAGTCCCTCGACGACCGCATGATGGACTCGAACGACCTGGAGCGTGAGAAGGGCATCACGATCCTGGCCAAGAACACGGCCGTCAAGTACCACCCCAAGGATGGCGGCGACGTCATCACCATCAACATCATCGACACCCCCGGCCACGCCGACTTCGGTGGTGAGGTCGAGCGCGGTCTGTCGATGGTCGACGCGGTGGTCCTGCTCGTGGACGCGTCGGAGGGCCCCCTCCCGCAGACCCGCTTCGTGCTGCGCAAGGCGCTCCAGCAGCGGCTGCCCGTGATCCTCTGCATCAACAAGACGGACCGTCCGGACTCGCGGATCGACGAGGTCGTCAACGAGACGTACGACCTCTTCCTCGACCTCGACGCCGACGAGGACCAGATCGAGTTCCCGATCGTCTACGCGTGCGGCCGTGACGGCATCGCGTCCCTGACGAAGCCCGAGGACGGCACCGTCCCGGCCGACTCCACCAGCCTGGAGCCGTTCTTCTCGACGATCCTCGAGCACGTCCCGGCTCCGGAGTACGACGAGAGCGCCCCGCTGCAGGCGCACGTCACCAACCTCGACGCCGACAACTTCCTCGGCCGTATCGCGCTGCTCCGTGTCGAGCAGGGCGAGCTGCGCAAGGGCCAGACCGTGGCCTGGATCAAGCGCGACGGCACGATCGCCAACGTGCGCATCACCGAGCTGATGATGACCGAGGCGCTCACCCGCAAGCCCGCCGAGATGGCGGGCCCGGGCGACATCTGCGCCGTGGCCGGTATCCCGGACATCATGATCGGCGAGACCCTCGCCGACCCCGAGAACCCGATCGCGCTGCCGCTCATCACGGTGGACGAGCCGGCGATCTCCATGACCATCGGTACCAACACCTCGCCGCTCGTCGGCCGGGGTGCCACCGGCAAGGGTGCGGACAAGGGCACCCAGGTCAAGGACCGCAAGGTCACCGCCCGCCAGGTCAAGGACCGCCTCGACCGCGAGCTCATCGGCAACGTCTCGCTGCGCGTCCTCGACACCGAGCGTCCCGACGCCTGGGAGGTCCAGGGCCGTGGTGAGCTCGCGCTCGCCATCCTGGTCGAGCAGATGCGCCGCGAGGGCTTCGAGCTGACCATCGGCAAGCCGCAGGTCGTCACGCAGGAGATCGACGGCAAGACCCACGAGCCCGTCGAGCGCATGACGATCGACGTGCCCGAGGAGCACATGGGCGCGGTCACGCAGCTCATGGGCGTCCGCAAGGGCCGTATGGACAACATGTCCAACCACGGCTCCGGCTGGGTCCGCCTCGAGTTCGTCGTCCCCTCGCGTGGCCTCATCGGCTTCCGTACGGAGTTCCTGACGAGCACCCGCGGTACGGGTATCGCGCACTCCATCCACGAGGGCCTCGAGCCCTGGTTCGGCGTTCTGGCGACCCGTAACAACGGTTCGCTCGTGGCCGACCGCGCCGGCGCCGTCACCGCGTTCGCGATGACCAACCTGCAGGAGCGCGGCGTCCTGTTCACCGACCCCGGCACCGAGGTGTACGAGGGCATGATCGTCGGCGAGAACTCGCGCGCCGACGACATGGACGTGAACATCACCAAGGAGAAGAAGCTCACCAACATGCGCTCGGCCGCGGCCGACTCCTTCGAGGCGATCGTCCCGCCGCGCAAGCTCTCCCTCGAGCAGTCCCTGGAGTTCTGCCGCGACGACGAGTGCGTCGAGGTCACCCCGGAGGCCGTCCGCATCCGCAAGGTGGTCCTGGACAAGACCGTGCGCGCCCGCAGCGCCTCGCGCGCCAAGAACGCCTGATCCGGCTCCGGCTGCGCCGGACCGCTGCCACGCGTCTCCAAGGCTGATTCAAGCCTGGTCGAACCGGCCCGATTCCGCGCCCACTTGGGCGTAGAGTCGGGCCGTTCGTCGTGCCCCGAGCCCTTCGCCCGACCGCTCTCGGCGGAATGCAGCGCTCTGTGATCCGCCCGACGCTACGCGTGTCGACCGCAACAGGTTTTTCCGGCCGACCTGTCCGGAATGCGGACGCTCCTGACCGATAGATGTGTAACGAGTCCGTTTCGCGAGCATCTATCTCGGATCGGTTTGTCCAGATTTCGGAAGAAGTAGGCGACAGGTGTGATCGAACCGAGACCAAAAGAGTGTGGTCGGGCCGTACCCCATGGCTAATAGTTGAGCGCGTAGAGCTCGGGTCAATGGGTCACGCGCTGTGGGGAGCGCCGACTCACGAGCACACTGGGGTACTGATCATCGCCGTCAGGGGTGTCGGCACAGCATCACGTACCCCCTCTTGTAGTGAACAAGTGGACTCATGAGGAGGAACCCATGCGTGGTGCCAAGAGCGCCAAGTGGGTCGCGATAGCCACCGCGGTGGCCCTGGGTGCGACTGCCTGTGGCGGTAGCGACGATGGCGACAGCGGGAACAAGGGCAACAAGGGCGGCAAGCCCGAGGGCTACGTCTCCATCGACGTCGGCCAGCCGCAGAAGCCGCTCATCCCGGCGGACACCAACGAGTCCAACGGCTCGTACGTCATCCAGTCCCTGTTCACGCAGCTGCTGGACTTCGACGGCGAAGGCAACATCGTCTACACGAACGCCGAGTCGGTCGAGACCACCGACTCGAAGACGTGGACGGTGAAGCTCAAGAAGGGCTGGAAGTTCCACAACGGCGAGGACGTCACGGCGAAGTCGTACGTCGACGCCTGGAACTGGTACGCCAACATCAAGAACAACCAGCAGAACGCCTTCTGGTTCCAGGACATCGCCGGTTACGACGAGGTCCACCCGGAGAAGGGCGACCCGAAGGCCGAGACCATGTCCGGTCTCAAGGTGGTCGACGACCACACCTTCACGATCGACCTGAAGAGCTCGATCCCGTACTTCAACTACAAGTTGGGTTACGCGACCTGGGCCCCGCTGCCCAAGGTGTTCTACGACGACCCGAAGGCGTTCGGCCAGAAGCCGATCGGCAACGGTCCGTACACCTTCGAGAAGTGGACCCCGAACAAGCTCATCCAGGTCAAGGCCAACAAGGACTACCAGGGTCCGAACAAGGCCAAGAACGCGGGCGTTCAGTTCAAGGCGTACACCAGCCTCGAGGCCGCGTACAAGGATGTCCTCGCCGGCAACCTGGACATGATCCGCCAGGTCGGCCCGACGGACCTGCCGAAGTACAAGCAGGACCTGGGTGACGGCGCCATCGAGCAGCCGTACGCGGCGATCCAGACGCTGACCCCGGCGTTCTACTCGAAGACGTTCAAGGACATCGACCCCAAGGTTCTGCAGGGTCTGTCCATGGCGATCGACCGTGAGACGATCACCAAGACCGTCCTGAACAACACCCGTACGCCGGCCGTCGGCTTCGTGCCGCCGGGCGTCAAGGGCAACCAGGACCTGGGCACGGACGTGTTCAAGTACGACCCGAAGAAGGCCAAGCAGCTCGTCGAAGAGGGCGGCGGCGTTCCGGGCAACAAGTTCACCATCCAGTACAACACCGATGGTGGACACAAGGAGTGGGTGACCGCGGTCTGCGAGTCCATCCGCAAGGCGACCGGTGTCGACTGCGTCGGTGACGCGAAGGCCGACTTCGCCACGGACCTCGAGGCTCGTGACAACGACCAGGTGAAGGGTATGTACCGCGGTGGTTGGGTTGCCGACTACCCGGTCAACGCCAACTTCATGAAGGAGCTGTACCACACCACCGCCGAGGCCAACAACGGCCGGTTCTCCAACAAGGAGATCGACGAGGCGATGAACAAGGCGGACAACGCCAAGTCGCTCGACGAGTCGGTGAAGGCCTTCCAGGAGGTCGAGAAGCAGCTGGTCGAGCACATGCCGGCGATCCCGCTGTGGTACTACCGCATCAACGGTGGTCACGGTAAGAACGTCGACAACGTGGTCGTCGACTTCCACGGTGACCTCGAGGTGTGGGGCGTCACCACCAAGTAAGAAGCCTTCGGGCCTCTTCCTCACTCGGCCGTAGACCCACCGCCACTGCCGCGGCGGTGGGAGGTTGCCACGGGGTCGCCCT
>NZ_JAEIMH010000001.1:185004-227668 GCF_016464295.1 Streptomyces sp. N35
CCCCCCCCCCCCCCCCCCGGCCCTCCCCCCCCCCCCCCGCCGGGGGGGGGGGGGGGCCCCCCCGGCGCCCCCCCCCGACGGGGGGGGCCCCCCCCGCAGCTGCTGTAACCCCTCACGGAGGCACCTATGGGGCGCTATGTCGCACGACGACTGCTCCAGATGATCCCGGTGTTCATCGGGTCAACTCTGCTTATTTTCCTGATGATGTACGTCCTGCCCGGCGATCCCGCCCGCGCCTTGATGGGCGAGAACATGCGTGATCCGGCCCTTCTCGAGAGCCTCAGGGAACGGTACGGACTCAACGATCCGGTGCTCGTGCAGTACTGGGACTACATGGTCAGGCTCGTCCAGGGCGACTTCGGCGAACAGATCTCGTCGGGCCGTCCGATCGCAGACGTCATCAGCGAGGCCTTCCCCGTCACGCTGCGGCTGACGCTCTTCGCCTTCACGTTCGTCACGCTTGTCGGCCTGGGCCTCGGCATCGTTGCCGGCCTCAAGCCCGACACGCTGCGCGACCGCGGCCTGCTCCTGCTGACACTCGTCCTGGTCTCGATGCCCTCCTTCGTGCTCGGCATCCTGATGCAGTGGGTCGCCATCGAGTACGGCATCGGCAAGGCCACGGTGTCCGACTCGACGAACATGTCCGAGCTTCTGCTTCCCGCCACGGTGCTGGCCGCGCTCTCGCTCGCCTATGTCGCCCGACTGACCCGCACGTCAGTCGCGGAGAACCTGCGTGCCGACTACATGCGCACCGCCGTGGCCAAGGGGCTTCCGCGCCGCCGCATCATCGGTGTCCACCTGATGCGCAACTCGCTCATCCCCGTCGTCACGTTCCTCGGTATCGAGATCGGCAACCTGATGACAGGTGCCATCGTCACCGAGAGCATCTTCAACGTGCGCGGCGTCGGTATCGAGATCTACGAGGCGCTGCTGCGCCGCGAGGGCGCCACGGTCGTCGGCATCGCCTCGCTGATCGTGCTCATCTACCTCGCTGCCAGCTTGATCGTCGACCTGCTTTACGCGGTCCTGGACCCGAGGATCCGGTATGCCTGACAAGACAGTTGAGAAGGTCACGACCGCGACCGGCGAGCCGGCTCCCGCCGTCGTCGCCCCGGACAGCGGCCCGGGCCCGGCCAAGGCGCGCAGCCTGTGGTCCGACGCCTGGCACGATCTGCGGCGCAACCCGCTGTTCCTCATATCCGCGATCCTGATCCTCTTCCTCCTCGTGATGGCCGCGTGGCCGAGCCTGTTCACCAGTGCCTCGCCCCGCGACGCCGATCTGGCCAATCACTTCCGGGAAGCTCCGCACTGGGGCAGCTTCTTCTCACCCGAATGGCTGGGCTACGACCTCCAGGGACGCTCCGTCTACGCGCGCATCGTGTACGGCGCCCGCGCTTCGATCATGGTCGGTGTGGGTGTCACGGTCTGCGTGACCATCATCGGCACGGTGGTCGGCATGATCGCCGGCTACTTCGGTGGATGGCTCGACGCCGTGCTCTCGCGGGTGACCGACGTCTTCCTGGGCATCCCGTTCATCCTGGGTGCCCTCGTGGTCCTCAACGCGTTCGACAAGCGCAACGTCTGGGTCGTGATCATGGCCCTGGCGTTCCTCGGCTGGACGCAGATCGCCCGTGTGGCCCGTGGTGCGGTGATCACCATCAAGCAGGCCGACTACGTGGTGGCCGCCAAGGCGCTCGGTGCCTCGACGTACCGGATCATGTTCAAGCACATCCTGCCGAACGCGCTCGCGCCCATCATCGTGGTCGCGACCATCGCACTGGGCGGTTACATCGCGGCCGAGGCGACGCTGTCGTTCCTCGGCGTGGGCCTCACGGAACCGACCGTGTCCTGGGGTGGCGACGTCAACAGCGGACGAGCGGACCTGCGTGTGGCCCCCCACACCCTGATCGTCCCGTCCGTCATGGTCTCGATCACGGTGCTCTCGTTCCTCATGTTCGGCGATGCGGTACGCAACGCCCTCGACCCCAAGCTGCGCTGAGGGAGGCGTAACCGTGACAACAATCGACAAGACGTCGAGCGTCCCGAGCCCCCGAGGCTCGGACGGCTCCGGCGGGCCGCTGCTCGGAGGCCGCGGTCTGCACGTGGAGGTCTGCACCCGTGACGGTGGCGCCCAGGCCGTGGACGGTGGGGATGAACTACACCGTCAGCGCCGGCGAGACCCTCGCCGTCCTCGGCGAGTCCGGCTCCGGCAAGTCCGTGACCGCTCAGGCGATCATGGGCATCCTGGACATGCCGCCCGGCCGTATCCCCAAGGGAGAGATTCTCTTCCGCGGGCAGGACATGCTGAAGATGTCCAACGACGAGCGGCGCAAGATCCGCGGCCAGAAGATCGCGATGATCTTCCAGGACGCGCTCTCCTCGCTCAACCCGGTGCTCTCCGTGGGCTACCAGCTCGGCGAGATGTTCCGTGTGCACCAGGGCCTCTCCAAGAAGGAGGCCAAGGCCAAGGCCGTCGAGCTGATGGACAGGGTCAAGATCCCCGCCGCCAAGGCGCGGGTCAACGACTACCCCCACCAGTTCTCCGGCGGTATGCGTCAGCGCATCATGATCGCCATGGCCCTGGCCCTCGAGCCGGACCTGATCATCGCGGACGAGCCCACCACGGCGCTCGACGTGACCGTCCAGGCCCAGGTCATGGACCTGCTCGCGGAGCTGCAGCGCGAGTACAACATGGGTCTGATCCTGATCACCCACGACCTCGGCGTGGTCGCCGACGTCGCGGACAAGATCGCCGTGATGTACGCGGGCCGCATCGTCGAGACCGCGCCTGTGCACGAGCTGTACAAGCGCCCGGCCCACCCGTACACCAGGGGTCTGCTCGACTCGATCCCGCGCCTGGACCAGAAGGGCCAGGAGCTCTACGCGATCAAGGGTCTGCCGCCCAACCTGACCCGGATCCCGAGCGGTTGCGCCTTCAACCCGCGCTGCCCGAAGGCCCAGGACATCTGCCGTACGGACATCCCGGCCCTGCTCCCGGTGACCGAGCGGGACGGCGGCGAGCTGCCCGGCCGCGGCAGCGCGTGCCACTTCTGGAAGGAGACGATCCATGGCTGATCTCAGCAAGAGCGAAGAGGCCGTGGACGCGACCCCCAACGTCACCGAGGTGGCGACGGTCGACGCCGCCACCGAGACCGAGGCCGTCGCCGCGATCGAGGCGCCGGTCCAGCAGGGCGAGCCGATTCTGCAGGTGCGCAACCTGGTCAAGCACTTCCCGCTGACCCAGGGCATCCTCTTCAAGAAGCAGGTCGGCGCGGTCAAGGCCGTCGACGGGATCTCCTTCGACCTGTACCACGGCGAGACCCTCGGCATCGTGGGCGAGTCCGGCTGTGGCAAGTCCACGGTCGCCAAGCTCCTGATGACGCTGGAGAAGGCCACCGCCGGCGAGGTCTTCTACAAGGGCCAGGACATCACCAAGCTGTCGGGGCGCGCGCTGAAGGCCGTGCGCCGCAACATCCAGATGGTGTTCCAGGACCCGTACACCTCGCTGAACCCGCGTATGACGGTCGGCGACATCATCGGGGAGCCCTTCGACATCCACCCCGAGGTGGCCCCGAAGGGTGACCGGCGCAAGAAGGTCCAGGACCTGCTCGACGTCGTCGGTCTGAACCCCGAGTACATCAACCGCTACCCGCACCAGTTCTCCGGCGGCCAGCGCCAGCGCATCGGCATCGCCCGCGGCCTCGCGCTCAACCCGGAGATCATCATCTGCGACGAGCCGGTCTCCGCGCTCGACGTATCGGTGCAGGCGCAGGTCATCAACCTGATGGAGAAGCTGCAGGACGAGTTCAACCTCTCCTACATCTTCATCGCGCACGACCTGTCGATCGTGCGGCACATCTCCGACCGCGTCGGCGTGATGTACCTGGGCAAGATGGCCGAGATCGGGACCGACACCCAGATCTACGACCACCCGACCCACCCGTACACGCAGGCGCTGCTCTCCGCGGTGCCGGTGCCGGACCCGGCGGCCCGTGAGGGCCGCGAGCGCATCATCCTCACCGGCGACGTCCCGTCGCCGGGCAACCCGCCGTCGGGCTGGCGCTTCCGCACCCGCTGCTGGAAGGCGGAGGACCGCTGCGCCGAAGAGGTGCCGCTGCTCGCGATCCCGCAGGTCTTCGTCGGCAAGGACACGCCGGCCGCCCACGAGTCGGCCTGCCACTTCGCCGAGGAGAAGGACGTCGTGCACGCGGCGTAAGCGGATCTCGTACGACCCGGAACCCCCGGATGCCCGCATGGGCGTCCGGGGGTTCCGGCGGTCCGGTGGGCGCGGACCCGGAAAGCCGCCGTAAAGGTGGGGTAGCAGGGTGGATGGGGGGGATTGGGCCCTAACTGAGTTCTGGCCTGTTAAGGAGGCACTCCATGCGTGGAGCCACACGCGCCAAGTGGGCCGCATGCGCGGTGACCGTAGCCCTGGCGGCGACCGCCTGCGGTGGCGGTGGCAGCGGCGGGAGCGGTGACGGCTCCGGGATCGTGAGGTCCTCGTGGGGTGACCCGCAGAACCCGGTCGAGCCGGCCAACACCAACGAGGTGCAGGGCGGCAAGGTCCTCGACATGCTCTTCAGGGGTCTGAAGAAGTACGACCCGAAGACCGGCGAGGCCAAGGACCTGATCGCCGAGAAGATCGAGACCACCGACTCGCAGAACTTCACCGTCACGCTCAAGGACGGCTGGACCTTCAGCAACGGCGAGAAGGTGACCGCGAAGTCCTTCGTCGACGCCTGGAACTACGGCGCGCACGTGGACAACAAGCAGAACAACGCGCCGTTCTTCTCCAACATCAAGGGCTACGACGAGGTCCACCCGGAGTCCGGTGCCCCCAAGTCGAAGACCATGAGCGGCCTGGTGGTGAAGGACGACAAGACCTTCACCGTGGCGCTCCAGGACAAGTTCTCGCTGTGGCCCGAGACGCTCGGCTACCAGGCCTTCTCGCCCCTGCCCGAGACCTTCTTCAAGGACCACGACGGGTGGCTGTCCAAGCCGGTCGGCAACGGTCCGTACACCGTCGAGTCGTACGCCAAGGGCTCGGAGATGAAGCTCCGCGCCTGGGACGGGTACAAGGGCGACGACAAGGCGGTCAACGGCGGCGTGGACCTCAAGGTCTACACCGACAACAACACCGCGTACACGGACCTGATGGCCGGCAACCTCGACCTCGTCGACGACGTCCCGGCGCAGCAGCTCAAGAACGTCAAGGCCGACCTGGGCGACCGCTACATCAACCAGCCCGCGCTGATCATCCAGACGCTGGTCTTCCCGATGTACGACGCCAACTGGTCCAAGGCCGGCATGGAGAAGGTCCGCCGCGGTCTGTCCATGGCGATCAACCGCGACGAGATCACCAAGCAGATCTTCTCGGAGACCCGCACACCCGCCAAGGACTGGACGTCCGCCGCCCTCGGCGACAAGGGCGGCTACAAGGACATGTGCGGGGACGCCTGTACGTACAACCCGGACGAGGCCAAGAAGCTGGTCGCCGAGGGCGGCGGCCTGCCGGGCGGCAAGGTCACGATCTCCTCGAACGTGGACACCGGCTCCCACCGGGTGTGGATGGACGCGGTCTGCAACTCCATCAACAACGCGATCGGCAAGGGCAGTTGCACGGTCAACCCGATCGGCACCTTCGCGGACTTCAAGAACCAGCTGGGCGCACAGAAGTTCACCGGCCCGTTCCGCTCGGGGTGGCAGGCGGACTACCCGCTGATCCAGAACTTCCTGCAGCCGCTGTACTACAAGGACGCCTCGTCGAACTACGGCAAGTTCGACAACAAGGCCTTCAACGACCTGGTGGACAAGGCGAACCGGGAGCCCGACCAGGCCAAGGCCATCGCGGACTTCCAGAACGCCCAGAAGGTCCTGGCCGAGCAGATGCCCGCGATCCCGCTCTGGTACCAGAACGGTTCGGCCGGCTACTCGGACCAGGTCTCCGACGTGACCCTCAACCAGTTCAGCGTCCCGGTCTACGACCAGATCAAGGTCAACTGACCAACTCGCCCGAAAGGCCGCCCGCTTCAGGGCGGCCTTTCCGACCCCCGGAGCTGTCATGGGACGCTATGTGATCCGGCGGCTGTTCCAGATGATCCCGGTGTTCATCGGAGCGACCTTCCTGATCTTCGTCATGGTGTACGCGCTGGGCGACCCCGTCGCGGCGCTGTTCGGCGACAAGGCGCCCGACCCGGCCACGGCCGCGCGCATCCGCGAGGATCTCGGCCTCGACAAGCCTCTGTGGCAGCAATACCTGCACTACATGGGCAATATCTTCCGGGGCGACTTCGGCACCGCGTTCAACGGGCAGAAGGTCACGGAGCTGATGGCCACGGCCTTCCCGGTGACGGCGAAGCTCACCTTCGTGGCGATTGTCATCGAGATCATCGTCGGTATCGCCCTCGGCGTGGTCAGCGGCCTCAAGCGGGGCCGTCCGCTGGACACCTCGCTGCTCGTCCTGACGCTGATCGTGATCTCGGTCCCGACCTTCGTCTCCGGCTATCTGCTGCAGTACCTGTTCGGTCTCAAGCTCGGCTGGGTGCGGCCCACGGTCTCCACGGACGCACCGCTCAACGAGCTGATCCTGCCCGGCATCGTGCTCGCCCTCGTCTCGCTCGCGTACGTCACGCGTCTGACGCGGACCTCGATCGCGGAGAACGCCCGCGCCGACTACGTACGCACCGCGGTGGCCAAGGGACTTCCCCGGCGCCGGGTGATCACCAAGCACCTCCTTCGCAACTCGCTCATCCCGGTGGTCACCTTCATCGGCGCGGACATCGGCGCCCTGATGGGCGGCGCGATCGTCACCGAGCGGATCTTCAACATCCACGGCGTGGGCTACCAGCTCTACAACGGCATCCTGCGCGGCAACACCCCGACCGTGGTCGGCTTCGTGACGATCCTGGTGATCGTCTTCCTGGTGGCCAACCTCCTTGTCGACCTGCTGTATGCGGTCCTGGACCCGAGGATCCGTTATGCCTGAGGCCTACGACCCCAAGGACGTCGCGAAGGACGCGATCGCGCCGACCGGTGCGGGCGGAGCGATGGACCTGGCGATGAGCGAAGCCGAGACGCTGGAGAAGACCCCGGGCGGCCCGCTGGGCACCGGTCCTCAGGAGAAGGCCCGCAGCCTGTGGACGGACGCCTGGCAGCAGTTGCGCCGCAACCCGGTCTTCATCATCTCCTCGCTGCTGATCTTCTTCCTGGTGCTGATCTCGATCTGGCCGCAGCTGATCGCGAGCGGTGACCCCAACTCCTGCCAGCTCGCCGATGCCCATCAGTCCTCAGGACCCGGGCATCCCTTCGGCACGGACGCGCAGGGCTGCGATGTCTATACGCGGACGGTGTACGGGGCCCGTGCCTCGATCTCCGTCGGTATCTGCGCCACCCTCGGCGTGGCCATCCTCGGCTCGATCATGGGCGGCCTCGCCGGTTTCTTCGGCGGCTGGTGGGACGGGCTGCTCTCGCGGCTCGCGGATGTGTTCTTCGCGATCCCGGTGGTGCTCGGCGGTCTGGTCTTCCTGTCGGTGGTGGTCTCCTCGACCATCTGGCCGGTGGTCGGGTTCATGATCCTGCTCGGCTGGCCGCAGATCTCCCGTATCGCCCGGGGCGCGGTGATCACCGCCAAGCAGAACGACTATGTGCAGGCCGCACGGGCGCTGGGCGCGAGCAACACCCGGATGCTGCTGCGGCACGTGACGCCCAACGCCGTCGCCCCCGTGATCGTCGTCGCGACCATCGCGCTCGGCACGTACATCGCGCTCGAAGCGACCCTCTCGTATCTGGGCGTCGGTCTGCGGCCCCCGACGGTCTCGTGGGGCATCGACATCTCCAACGCCTCGAACTACATCCGCAACTACCCGCATGAACTGCTGTGGCCCGCCGGCGCCCTGAGCATCACCGTGCTCGCGTTCATCATGCTCGGCGACGCGGTGCGCGACGCCCTCGACCCGAAGCTGAGGTGATGGTCGCATGCTGCTCGAAGTACGCGATCTGCAGGTGGAGTTCCGTACGCGGGACGGGGTGGCCAAGGCCGTCAACGGCGTGACCTACGAGGTCGACGCGGGCGAGACCCTGGCCGTGCTCGGCGAGTCCGGCTCGGGCAAGTCGGTCACCGCCCAGGCGATCATGGGCATCCTCGACATGCCGCCCGGGAAGATCACCGGCGGCGAGATCCTCTTCCAGGGCCAGGATCTGCTGAAGCTCAAGGAGGAGGAGCGGCGCAAGGTCCGTGGTGCGCAGATGGCGATGATCTTCCAGGACGCGCTGAGCTCGCTGAACCCCGTGCTGAGCGTGGGCGACCAGCTCGCCGAGATGTTCATCGTGCACCGCGGGATGTCCAAGAAGGACGCGAAGCTCAAGGCCGTCGAGCTGATGGACCGGGTGCGTATCCCGGCCGCGAAGGAGCGGGTCGGGCAGTATCCGCACCAGTTCTCCGGCGGTATGCGCCAGCGCATCATGATCGCCATGGCGCTGGCTCTCGAACCCGCGCTGATCATCGCGGACGAGCCGACCACGGCGCTGGACGTGACCGTCCAGGCCCAGGTCATGGACCTGCTCGCGGAGCTGCAGCGCGAGTTGAACATGGGCCTGATCCTCATCACGCACGACCTCGGCGTCGTGGCCGACGTGGCCGACAAGATCGCGGTGATGTACGCGGGCCGGATCGTCGAGCGCGCCCCCGTCCACGACATCTACAAGGCCCCGGCCCACCCGTACACCAAGGGCCTGCTCGAATCGATCCCGCGCCTGGACCAGAAGGGCCAGGAGCTCTACGCGATCAAGGGCCTGCCGCCCAACCTGATGGCGATTCCGCCGGGCTGCGCCTTCAACCCGCGCTGCCCGCGGGCCCAGGACGTGTGCCGTACGGACGTCCCGCCGCTGGCCCAGGTGACCGAGGAGCGGCAGAGCGCCTGCCACTTCTGGAAGGAGACGCTGCGCGATGCCTGAGCTGACGAAGGAGGCGCCCCGGGAGTCCTCGGCTCCGGCGGGTGAGCCGATCCTCGAAGTGCGCGGTCTGGTCAAGCACTTCCCGCTGACCCAGGGGATCCTCTTCAAGAAGCAGATCGGTGCGGTCAAGGCCGTCGACGGGGTCGACTTCGACCTCGGCGCGGGCGAAACCCTCGGCATCGTGGGGGAGTCGGGCTGCGGCAAGTCCACCGTCGCCAAGCTGCTTGTGAACCTGGAGCAGCCGACGGCGGGGGAGATCCGCTACAAGGGCGAGGACATCACCAAGCTGTCCGGGCGTGCGCTGAAGGCGGTGCGGCGCAATATCCAGATGGTGTTCCAGGACCCGTACACCTCCCTGAACCCGCGGATGACGGTCGGCGACATCATCGGGGAGCCGTACGAGATCCACCCCGAGGTCGCGCCGAAGGGCTCGCGACGGCAGAAGGTCCAGGAGCTCCTGGACGTGGTGGGGCTCAACCCCGAATACATCAACCGCTATCCGCACCAGTTCTCCGGCGGTCAGCGCCAGCGCATCGGGATCGCGCGCGGTCTTGCCCTGCGGCCCGAGATCATCGTGGCCGACGAACCGGTCTCGGCGCTCGATGTCTCCGTACAGGCGCAGGTCGTGAACCTGCTGGAGAAGCTCCAGGACGAATTCGGTCTCGCGTACGTGTTCATCGCACACGACCTGTCGATCGTGCGGCACATCTCCGACCGGGTCGGGGTCATGTACCTCGGGCGGCTCGTCGAGATCGGCAGCGACCAGCAGATCTACGACCACCCGACGCACCCCTACACCCAGGCACTCCTTTCCGCCGTGCCCGTCCCGGACCCGGACGCCCGGCTGCACCGCGAGCGGATCATCCTCAGCGGCGACGTGCCGTCCCCGGCCAACCCGCCGTCCGGCTGCCGGTTCCGTACGCGGTGCTGGAAGGCGCAGGAGCGGTGCGAGCTGGAGGTGCCGGAGCTCGCGGTGCCGGCCGTGTTCCGCCTTGAGGGCGGGCCCACGGCGCATCCCTCGGCGTGCCACTTCGCCGAGGAGAAGCAGGTGGTTCCGGAGTCGGACGAATCGTGACGCTCCGCCATCAAGTGCGTTAACACGCAGGCAACTTAGGTGTCGCAACGCCGAATCACGGACCGGTCACGCTGATCTGTGTACGGCCGTGCGGGTGCCGTAGATCGGCCGGGGCGCGCCATGTCGTCCCGGCCGATCGCTTTGCTCGCTTTGCGGGCCGCCCCCTTGTTCAATCCCCCGCACAGCGGGAGTATCGCGGCCTATGGGGCAGCCGCAGATACTCACCCGGGGAGCGCGGATCACCGGATCCGTGGCGTCCGCGCTGGTCGCGCTGATCAGTGCGGGTTGGATCGTGCGCGATCTGTACGAGGCGGAGAGCCCCGAACCGCTCTGGCGGGTGTGGTCGGGCCTGCCGCCCGAGGCCCAACTCGTCCTGTACTCCAGCCTGATCGACCTCGTCCTCTTCCTGGTGTGCGCCGCCGTCGCCGTGACCGCCGTGCACGCGCCGTCCGCCGCCTCCTCGCTCGTGGCGGCCGGGGTGCTCGCGGTCATCGCCCGCGCTCCGAGTGTCTGGCTCCTGAGGGACGAGGAGCGGTTCGGCTTCATCGACATCCGTGTGCGGCTGCTCACGAGCGCCGTGGCCACCGTCGCTCTCGGCCTGATCCTGCTGCTGCTCGCGGCGTTCGGGCGCCGCCCGGCCGGTGAGAGCGCCTCCTACTCATACACCTTCGACGACGAGCGGGAACCGCCGCGGCCCACCAATGGCGCGGCCGCGACGGCGTTCATCTTCCTGGGCGCGGCGGGCGCCGTGGGCGGCGCCTGGCAGGGGCACAACGCGCTCGATCTCGGGTGGGGCCAGTACCGCGGACTGCTCGTCGGCGACGTCTCGTTGAGCACGGTGCTCGACCCTCCGGCCGGCTGGCTGGTGTGGTCGGCCGCACTGCTCGCCCTGGGTGCGGCGATCGCGGCGCTGCAGCGCGCCTCGTTCAGCCGGGCCCTGGGGATGACGGCCGCCGCCGTGTACCTGGTGTTCGGGGCCGCCGGGATCGGCTGGATCGTGGAGACCGACCAGTTCGACGGTCTGATGGACGCGCCCCTCGAGGTCCAGCTCAGTGTGCTCAGCCAGCTCTTCTACGCACTGGCCGGCGCGGTGTCCCTGCTTGCGCTCCTGCGCGGACGCGAGCGCCGCGCCGAGCCGGCGCACGGCGGGTGGGACCCCGCGGACGGCACGTACGGACCGCCGCCGCCTTCCTCGCTGCCTCCAGGGTGGTGAGCGGCCCCCGCGGACTCGGCGGGTTCAGGAGCCTCAGCGGTTCAGCCCCAACGACCGCTTGAGGAAGTCCACTTGGAGCAGCAGCAGGTTCTCCGCCACCTGCTCCTGCGGCGTCGCATGCGTCACGCCCGACAGCGGCAGCACCTCATGCGGCCGCCCCGCCGCGAGCAGCGCCGACGAGAGCCGCAGCGAGTGCGCCACCATGACGTTGTCGTCCGCGAGCCCGTGCACGATCATCAGCGGCCGCGCCGGCTCCACGGCACCGGACAGACCCTCGTCGGTGACCAGGGAGTTCTCCGCGTATACGGAGGGCTGCTTGGCCGGATCGCCGAGATAGCGCTCCGTGTAGTGGGTGTCGTACAGGCGCTGGTCGGTGACCGGGGCGCCCGCGATCGCCGCGTGGAAGACATCCGGGCGGCGCAGGAGCGCGAGTGCGGCGAGATAGCCGCCGAAGGACCAGCCGCGGATCGCCACGCGCTCCAAGTCCAGGGGGAAGCGCGCGGCGAGCGCCTGCAGCGCGTCGACCTGGTCCTCGAGGACCACCGCCGCCAGATTGTCCTTGATCACCTTCTCCCAGCCGGGAGTCCGCCCCGGCGTCCCCCGGTTGTCCGCGATCACCACGGCGAAGCCCTGGTCCGCGAACCACTGCGACGTGAGATACGGATCGTGCGCGGCGACCACGCGGGCGTGGTGCGGGCCGCCGTACGGATCGAGGAGGACGGGCAGCGGACCTTCGGCCTCCGTATAGCCGGTGGGGAGCAGGACGGCGCACGGGATGCGCCGTTCGCCCGCCTCGGTGAGGGTCATGCGCGGCGTGATCCCCGGCTGCTCCGCGTACGACGCGATGACCGCCTTCTGCTTGCCGTCCTTGAGTACCTGCACATGTGCGCCGGGGTGCTCGGGCCGGGCCGACACCAGGACGGTGACGTCGCCTGAGCGGACCGCCGAGTGCACGCCCCGGTCCTGCGAAAGCCGTTCGACCCCCAGCTCGTTGACCCGGTAGACATGCACCTCACCGGTCTCAGGGGCGGCGGACTCGGCGCCCGCCGACGCCTGGACCAGGACGTCGCTCTCGCCGATGTCGAGCACCGAACGCAGCTGCAACTGCGGTCCGGTCAGCGGCCGGTCGCCCACCGTCAGGACCCGCGCCCCGCCCTCGTCCGCGATCCGCACGAGGCGGCCGCTCGGCGACCAGGCGGGGGCGCCGGCGAACAGTTCCAGCCACGCCGGGTCCTCGTCCGCGTGCACCATCCGCGTCGAACCGTCGTCCGGGTTCGCCGCCAGATACACCTGACCGCCCTGGTCACGGGTCTGTACGAGCAGCAGCGGCGCGCCCGCCGACGACCAGTGCACCCGGGCCAGATACGGATAGCGGTCCCGGTCCCAGTTCACCTCGGTGCGCGCGCCGTCGAGGCCGAGCACGAAGAGCCGCACCTCGGCGTTGGGCGTGCCCGCCGCCGGATACGCGATCTGCACCGGCCCGTCCTCGGGGTGCGCGGGATCGGCGATCCACCAGCGCTGCACGGGGGAGTTGTCGACGCGGGCGGCGAGCAGCCGGTCGGACTCGGGGGACCACCAAAAGCCCCGGTAGCGGTGCATCTCCTCGGCGGCGATGAACTCCGCGAGTCCGTAGGTGACTTCGGGCCCCTCGGGCTCGGCGAGCGCCACATCGCCCTCGCCCTCGGCGCCGACCACCCGCAGTGCCCCCTGGGCGACATAGGCGACGAGCCGGCCGTCCGGCGAAGGTCGCGGGTCGATCACAGGGCCGGGAACCCGCAGTTCACGCGCGGTGCCGGCGCGCAGCTCCGAGGTGAACAGGCGCCCGGACAGCGTGAAGGCCGCAAGCTCGGCCGCCGCGTCGGTCGCATACGCCACCACGCCCGCGCCGAACTCCCGGCTGCGCTCGCGCCGTTGGCGCTCGGCCCGGGACAGCTCCTCCTCGGCGCCGCCGAGCAGCACCTCCGGGTCCGCGGCGATCCGCTCCGTACCGTCCTCGATGTCAAGCACCCACAGCAGATTCGCCCGATCCGTACCCGAACGTGACCGCAGGAAGGTCACGCGCTCTCCATCGGGTGACACGGTGAATGCGCGCGGGGTACCGAGGGAGAACCGCTGTGTGCGCGCATGCCGGCGGGGGAAAGACTGCTGTCCGGTCGTCATCCCCCGAGGCTACTGATCCGGGCGCCAGTACGCCTCCTTGGGAATCGGACCTGTGCGGGACCTCCATGGACCGCTTGGCCGAAATGCGTGCGCCCCCATGTGCTGCCATGCACCATCCATGCGTTCGTACGGAAAGTTATGATCCGTAGCGCTGGGTGGTAGGAACCTGGCGGGCCCGTACTTCCGTAGGGGCCGCGGGACTTGAGGACGACCGTGCACAGGCCCCGACCTGTGCGACTGAGCTTGGAGGCCGGCCGCATGGCGCTCTCGATTTCGGCGGTGGTGCTGTTCTTGATCATCGTCATCCTCATGATCAAGAAAGGAAGCCTGAAGGCCGGGCCCGCGATCGTCTGTGTCCTGCTGGGTTTCTATCTGGCCAGTTCCTCGGTCGCTCCGACCATCAGCGACGTCACGACCAACATCGCGGGGATGCTCAGCGACATCCGCTTCTGACCCCGCCCCGCTGGTATCGGTCCCTGCCCGGGGCGCCTCGTACGCTTGCCCCATGACCGAACAGCCCGCCCGTCGTCTCCTTCTCGTGCACGCGCACCCCGACGACGAGTCGATCAACAACGGCACCACCATGGCCAGGTACGCGGCCGAGGGCGCCGGGGTCACCCTCGTGACCTGCACGCTCGGCGAGGAGGGCGAGGTCATTCCGTCCGATCTCGCCCATCTCGCTCCCGACCGCGAGAACACCCTCGGCGCCCACCGCATCGGTGAACTCGACCGGGCCATGAAGGAACTCGGCGTCACCGACCACCGCTTCCTCGGCGGGCCGGGGCGCTACCGCGACTCCGGGATGATGGGCCTGGCCACCAACCAGAGCGGTTTCTGGGGGGTCGACCTCGACGAGGCCGCGGCCGATCTCGTCGCGGTGATCCGCGAGGTACGCCCGCAGGTGCTCGTCACGTACGACGAGAACGGCGGCTACGGTCACCCCGACCACATCCAGGCCCACCGGGTGGCCCTGCGCGCCGCGGACCTCGCGGCCGAGCCGGCCTTCCGCCGCGACCTCGGCGCACCGCACAAGATCGCCAAGGTCTACTACAACCGCGTACCGCGCTCGGTGGCCGAGGAACGCTTCGAGGTCCTGCGCGGCGCGCTCGGTCATCTGCCCTGGGCCGAGGCTGCGGTCATCGGCGATGTGCCGGGTGTGGTCGACGACGCGGCCGTCACCACGAAGATCGAGGCAGGCCCGTACGGCGCCGCCAAAGCCGCCGCGATGCGCGCCCACGCCACCCAGGTCGCGGTCCTCGAGCCGTGGTTCGCGCTCTCCAACAACCTGGCGCAGCCGCTCTTCGCCGATGAGTACTACGAGTTGGTACGAGGGGAGCCGGGCGCGGACGCGGGGCAGCTGGAGGACGACCTGTTCGCCGGCCTGCCGCCGTCCGCACCGGCCGAGGAGTCCGCACTGCCCGAGGAGAACGCACTGCCCGAGGAGAACGCATGAGCACCCCGAAGCCGTCCCGCGCGAGCGGTGGACCCAAGCCCGAAGCGCCCGTCGCCGAGCCGGTGAAGAGCATGCCCACGGGCCTGCGCGTACTGGTCCATGTGCTGCTCGTCGTCCTCGGCGCACTCGTCGGCGTCGCGGGCGCACTGCTCCAATCCGCTTGGTTCCCGGCCGGGTTGCTGCTCGCGCTGCTCGGTGCGGCCGGAGTCTTCTACGGCGGTGCGCGGGCGCTCGGGGCACGGTCCGGTGCCTTCGCACCCGGCGCCGGCTGGCTGCTGACCGTGCTGTTCCTCACCACCACACGGCCGGAGGGCGATTTCGTCTTCGGCACAGGAGCGAGCTCGTACCTCTATCTCCTCGGTGGTATGGCAGTTGCTGTGATGTCTGCCACGCTCGGCGCCCCGTCGCAACCAGGCGGCCTCGCTGCCCGACTTGCCAAGTGACGCACCACTTGAGAAGTCCGGCCCATCCCTGTTTGGCGACGGTCACAGGATGCGCGCCGGGCGCGGCCAGTATGGTGGTGCGCGCCGCCGGGCCGTCCACACACGGTCGTTTGCAGATCGGGACTCGACAAACCGAGGCTCCGGGAATCTCGGGCACCGAGGTTCCGCGCAACGAAGGCCGGGCGGTGAAGCCGATCGGGAGAACCTGCCTTGAGTCGTGAAACAGACAGTCCGTCCTCCGGGCCCCAGGGGCGCGGAGGTGCCGCCTACCCCTCGGGCACGCCCCCGTACGGAACTCCGTCGGGCGGACCGGACGCGAACCTCGACGCGGACCGTATGGAGCCGGTCGAGCCGCCGGCGGACGAGCCCGAGACACAGACCACGCTGACCACCCGGATCCGGATCAACATCCCCGGGTCGCGGCCCATCCCGCCGGTCGTGATGCGCAAGCCGATGGGTGAGGGCGCCGGTTCCTCGTCCACCCAGGACATCCCCGGTGTGCCCAGAGCCGAGGCGGCGCCCGCGCCCGAGCCGGCCCCCGAGCCGGAGCCGTCGGGTTCCGGCAGGACCGACGAGAAGACCAGCGACTGGTTCGCCCCGCGCAAGCCGTCGGCGGGTGCCACGGGTGGTCCCGCCACCACGGGCGGCCAGGCTTCGGGGCCCACGCCGCGCGGCGACCTTCCGTATCGCAACGGCTCCGGGCCCGAGGCGGCACAGCAGGGCCCGCGTCCGAAGAGCGGCCTCAGCGACCTCGGCGGGGACACCGGCCGTGCCGCGCCGCCCAGTTCACCCGCCGGGCCGCGGCCCGGCGCCGCGGCCGCAGGACCGGGGAACCGTCCCTTGGGCGGCCCTCCCGGCAGCACGCTCGGCGGTCCGCACGGTCAGGGCCCGATGGTTCCGCCCGGCGCGCAGGGCGGCCCCTCCGGTGCGCCCGCCGGACCGCCCCGCAACCCCTCGGGCCCGTCCGGCCCCACCACCGGCCCGGCGACCGGTGCGGGTGCGCCGCCGCCGGCGGGCCTCCCCCCGCAGGGTGGGCCCCCCCCCCCGGCGCCCCGGCCCCCCCGGGTGGGGGGGGGCACCCCCGTCCCCACTCCGCAGAAGCCCGCACCCGCGCCCGCGCCGATCCCCGCGCCGGGGCAGGTCTCCGGTGACACCCTGACCAGCGGCATCCCCGTGGTGCCGCCCGGGCAGGGCACGCCGCCGAGCCCGTTCGCACCGCAGGTTCCGCCGCCCGGTGAGGGCGCCCCGCCGGTGCAGACCCCGCCGCCGGCCGCGAGCAGCCCGCGTCCCGTGAAGAAGGGCCGCAACAAGCTGGTCCTCGCCGCGGGCGGCGTCATCGGCCTGTTCGGCATCGCCTACGGCGCCGGCCTCCTGATGAACCACTCCGACGTGCCCAAGGGCACCACCGTGCTCGGCGTGGACATCGGCGGCGGCACCCGCGACGACGCGGTCAAGAAGCTTGACGCGGCGCTCGGCGAGCGCACCACGCAGCCGCTCGAGCTGACCGTGTCCGGCAAGAAGGCCGAGCTGGAACCGGAGCAGGCGGGTCTCTCCCTCGACACCCAGGCCACCGTGCGCGCGGCGGCCGGCAGCGACTACAACCCGGTCTCGGTGATCGGCTCGCTCTTCGGCGGCGAGCGGGTCGTCGAGCCCGAGATGCCGGTCGACGAGGAGAAGCTCACCGACGCCCTGGAGCGCATCTCGGGCTCCACCTCCACCGGCGACGGCGGCATCACCTTCTCGCCGGGCAAGGCGACGCCCGTGTACGGCAAGGAAGGCAAGCGGATCAACCCGCAGGGTTCGGTCGCGGCCATAGAGGCGGCGTACCGCGAGCAGGTCGAGACCGGCGAGCGCGCCGCCGTCGAGCTGCCCGTCTCCACGGCCGCCCCCAAGGTGTCCAAGGAGGAAGTCGACCGGATGATGAAGGAGTTCGCGAATCCGGCGATGTCCGGGATCATCACGGTCCGGGTGGACAGCGGCCAGTTCATCCAGTTCTCGCCCGAGAAGTCCATCTACAAGTTCGTACGGGTGGTGCCGACGGCCGACGGCCAGCTCACCGAGAAGTACGACGAGGCCGCGCTCAGGGAGCTCTACGGCTCGACGTTCGACGGCGTCATGATCACGCGGGGCAACGGCAAGAAGACGGCCCTCAACGAGAAGGACGTCGTCGTCGCGGTCGGCACGGCCCTGCGCGGCAAGACCGAGGCCGAGCGCACGGTCACGATCGAGACGAACCCCTAGACGAGTAGTTCCGAATTCCCTTCTGTCGCGCGGCGTCTGGCACGCACGCTCGCCGCGTTGCCGAAATGCCCTAGTAGCTCCGCTACGAGGACATCCCGGCGCCTTGCGATCGCACGCACCAGACGCCGCGCGACCCGCCCTTCGGGCGGACGAAGGGAATTCGGAACTACTCGTCTAGCCGGTCGGGTCCTGAGTGAGCCCGGTACGACGGTCGTCGTGCCGGGCTCACTTCGTGCCGGGCCCGCCCTGTTCACGACCGCCGCAGCCGCTCGAACCACCGCACCACCGCCGTGGTGCCCGCCGCGTTCGATCCCAGATGGCGTGAGCCCGCGTAGTCCACGGCCCCCAGATCGACGACCGGCACGTCCACGCCCTCCTCGCGCAGCCACTCCTGGCACCGGTCGGTGTTCTCCGTGACGGCCTGCTCGTCGCCGGAGGCCATGTACAGCCGCGCCGGTGTGCGCGGCGCCCAGCCGCGGCAGACGCCGTCCGTCCCGCGCAGCGCCTCCGCGAGGCCGCCCGTCGGATGGGCGAGCAGGTCCCGGCCGCGCGCGGTCAGCAGCTCGTCCACGGTGCCGGGTGTGCCGCGCATCAGCTGTTCCCCGGTGTGCGCGCCGTCGAAGAGCGCCTCCACCGTGCGGTCGTACGGCGCGCGGAAGACCTCGGCGGGATCGTCGTAGACGGGGTGCAGCCGGTTGAAGGCCACCAGGGCGTACGCCGCGTACACCGCACCGGACTTGGCCTCCAGGCGGCCTTCGAGCAGCGCCGGCAGCTCCGTACCGCCGAAGTCGTACGCACCGCTGATCGGCGCCAGTGCGCCGAGCCTGAAGTACGGATCCGCGCCGTCCTGCAGCGCGCGGCCGAGCGCGAGGGCCGCGGAGGCGCCCTGCGAGAAGCCGGTGACCTGCACCGGGCGCTGAAGGGTCCGGCCGGTGTGCGGCGCGAAGGCGCGGGCGGCCCGGAGCATGTCCAGGGAGGCGGTGGTCTCGGACGGGATGTCCATCCACGGGTGCGGGCCGGGACCCTTGCCCATCCCCACATAGTCGGGCCCCACCGCGGCCGCCCCCGCCGAGGCGTGGGCGATCACCGGGGCCGAGACGAACTCGGCCCGGCTCATGGAGGGGGAGTCGTCCTTGTGGCTGCCGGTGCCGTGCGCGAAGGAGACGGTGGCAAGGCGTCGCTCACCGCTGCGGGGTAGGACGAACAGCCCGCTCGCGGTGGTGGGCCGGCCCTGTGCGTCCACGGTCCGGTAGACGAGCCGGTAGGCGGTCACGCCGTGCCGTACGGCATCGTCCTCGAAACCGGCCCGGCGCAGCTCGGCGGAGACGGCCTCCGGCGAGGCGAGCGTGTACAGCTTCTCGGCGGACACCAAGCTGCCGCGCCACGGGGACGGGGCGTCCCGTCCGTGCGCGGTGGCGGGCGCCTGGACGGCCGCGGCCGAGACGCCCGCAGTGCCCAGGAGCAGACCGCAGCAGACCGCGGCCGCACCGGCCCGGAGCGCGGCGGTGCGGCGGGTGCGGCGGGCGAAGGCGGCAGATCGAGCGGACATCGAATCCTCCAACTGGCGTGCGGACCGGGCCAGTTCAGCTTCGTCCGCGGCCATGGGCCGGCGCACTGGAGAGGTCCCCCGAGCGCGCCGGGTGCCAGCCCCACCCCGTGGCCTGCGGTTTCCCCCGTACGCCGCCCGCGCCACCCTCGTATGACACCTGTCATGCCGGACCCACGACCGCCGACACTGCCGTGCGCACCCCTCGCGGAGGGATCGTGGATCACATGACGACCTCAGCGACCACCGCCGCCGCGCGCCGACAGACGGTGCTCTTCGACAACGTGGCCAAGAGCTACGGCACCGTCCGCGCGGTCGACGGCCTCTCCCTCACCCTGCACCCCGGCGAAACCGTCGCCCTGCTCGGCCCCAACGGCGCGGGGAAGTCCACCACCCTCGATCTGCTGCTCGGGCTCAGGGCCCCCGACAGCGGCACCGTCGAGGTCTTCGGTACGACGCCCCGCGAGGCGATCGTGGCCGGCCGGGTCGGCGCGATGCTGCAGAGCGGCGGGCTCATGGCGGAAGTCACCGTGCGGGAGCTGGTGGAGCTCGCCTGTGCGCTGCACCCGCGCCCGCACCCGGTGGGCCGGGTGCTCGCCCAGGCCGGGCTCACCCAGCTCGCCGGACGCAAGGTCGACAAGCTCTCCGGGGGCCAGGAGCAGCGCGTACGGTTCGCGCTCGCCACCGCCGGCGACAGCGAGCTGATCGTGCTCGACGAGCCGACCACCGGCATGGACGTCACCAGCCGGCAGGCCTTCTGGGCGACCATGCGCGAGCAGGCCGACGAGGGACGTACGGTCCTGTTCGCCACGCACTACCTCGAAGAGGCCGACGCGATCGCCGACCGCGTCCTCGTCCTGCACCGCGGCCGCCTCCTCGCGGACGGCACCGCCGCCGAGATCAAGGCGAAGGCCGGAGCGCGCAAGGTCTCCTTCGACCTCGACGACGCCGTGGACGAGGCACGGCTCGCCGCGCTGCCCGCCGTCAACTCCCTCGAGATCTCCGGCCGTACGGTCCGTCTCGGCTCCCACGACGCCGACGCCACGGTGCACGCCCTGTACGGACTCGGCCTCTACCCCCGCAATCTCGAGGTCGCCGGCCTCGGCCTGGAACAGGCCTTCGTCACCCTCACCCAGGCCGAGGAGGCCAAGGCGGCATGAACACGTTCACGTCACGCGCGCTGATCCGGCTCGAACTGAGCCGCGCCCTGCGCAACCGCAAGTTCCTGTTCTTCTCCGTGATCTACCCGGCGGCGCTCTTTCTGCTCATCGCGGGCAACGCCGACAGTGCCGAGATGATCGGCGGTCTGAGCCTGCCCACGTACATGATGGTGTCCATGGCCTCCTTCGGCGCCCTGACCGCCGTCCTCATGGGCAACAGCGAACGCATCGCCAAAGAGCGCGAGAGCGGCTGGGTACGGCAGTTGCGCCTGACCGCGCTCCCCGGCCGCGGCTATGTGCTCGCGAAGACGGCGAGCGCGGCCGTGGTCAGCCTGCCGTCGATCGTCGTCGTCCTCGTGGTCGCGGCCCTCGCCAAGGGCGTGCATCTCGCCGCCTGGCAGTGGCTCGCGCTCACCGGCACCATCTGGGCGGGCAGCCTGGTCTTCGCCGCGCTCGGTGTGGCGCTCGGCTATCTCGCGACCGGTGACGCGGTGCGCCCGCTGACGATGATCGTCTACTTCGGTCTGTCGATGCTCGGCGGTCTGTGGATGCCGATGACGACCTTCCCGCAGTGGCTGCGGAACATCGCCGAGTGGCTCCCCACCCACGCGTACGCGGCCCTGGGCCAGGCCATCGAACTGGGCAACGCACCGGGTGCCCGTGATCTCGCCACTCTCGCCGTGTACTTCGCGCTCTTCGTGGGCGGGGCGGCGTGGCTGTACCGGAAGGACGCGCGGAAGGCGTGAACGACGAAGGCCGCGGCGGGGTGTCCCCCTCCGACGAATACGACGCAGCCGACGACATCGAGATCCCCATCGGCCGCCCGCCGGCGAACCGCAGGACGGCCCTGGCCAAGATGATGTGGATCGGCATCTGGCTGGTCTTCCTGGCCTCCCCGATCCAGGACCTGGCCGGCGGCCACCACACCACGGCCGCCACGGTCCTTGGCTGGCTCGGCCTCGGGGTCTTCGTCGCCGCGTATCTCTCCCTGGTCTTCCGTTTCACCTCCCGCATCGGCGACTGGCTGGTCCCGGGCCTCTCGCTGCTCTTCCTCTACGGGCTCGGCTCGGCGCTCGCGTACAGCCTCGGGGACAACTGGCTGGGCCTGTTCATCTACGTCTCCGTGGCGATGGGCGCGGTGCTGCCCTTCCGGCACGCACGCTGGGCGATCCCCGTGGTCACCGCGACCATGATCGTGATCGGGATGCGTACGGAGCCGATCGGTGAAGTGGTCGCCTCGCTCGGCCTGTTGACGCTGATGATCGGCTTCGCGATGTGCGGGATCCGCCAGCTCGTACGGACCACGATCCAGCTCCGTGAGGCCCGCGCGACGGTCGCGGAACTCGCCGCGAACGAGGAGCGGCTGCGGCTCGCCCGGGATCTGCACGATCTGCTCGGGCACTCGCTGTCGTTGATCACGCTCAAGAGCGAACTGGCGGGACGCATGCTTCCCGCCCACCCCGAGCAGGCGGCCGGCCAGATCGCGGACATCGAACGCGTCAGCCGCCAGGCCCTGGTGGACGTACGGGAAGCGGTGACGGGATACCGCCGCGCGACGCTCTCCGGTGAACTGGCGGGCGCGCGGACGGTGTTGGCGGCGGCCGGGATCGCGGCGACCGTCCCGGCGCAGGCCCCGGCGCTCCCCGAGGCCGCGGAGGAGGCCCTCGCGTGGGCGCTGCGCGAGGCCGTCACGAATGTCGTACGCCACTCGGGGGCCCGGCGCTGCACGGTGGACCTGGTCGGCCGCCAGACCCTGGACGGCCCGGTCTTCGAACTCGTCGTGGAGGACGACGGGCCGGGCGGGGCCGCGGGCCAAGGCGAAGGGCTCGGCGCGGGTCGGCCGGGCGCCGTGACGGGCGGTCGGGGCAACGGCCTGACGGGCCTGGAGGAACGGCTGTCGGCGGCCGGGGGGACCCTGGGGGGGGGGCCCCGCCGCAAGGGCTTCCGGCCGGGCGCCCGGGTGCCCCTGGGGGCCGCCGCCCCCCGTTCCGTACGGCCGGGGGCTGATGTGCCTCCGGGGGCTGATGGGTCTCCGGGATCCGACGTACCGCCAGGTTCCGGCGCACCTCTAGGATCCGACGCATGACCCCCTCCACGATCAAGGTCCTCCTCGCCGAAGACCAGTCGATGGTCCGCGAAGCGCTCGCCGCGCTCCTCGGGCTCGAACCCGACATCGAGGTGGTCGCCCAGGTCGCCCGCGGTGACGAGGTGCTCGGTGCGGTCCGCGCCCACGCGCCGGACGTGGCCCTCCTCGACATCGAGATGCCGGGCGCGACCGGGCTCGAGGCGGCGGCCGAACTGGCCGTGGAATTCCCGGCGTTGAAGATCGTCATCCTCACCACCTTCGGCCGCCCCGGCTACCTCCGCCGCGCGATGGAGTCCGGCGCCTCGGCCTTCCTGGTCAAGGACGCCCCGGCGTCCCAGCTCGCCGAAGCGGTACGCAAGGTGCTCGCCGGCGAGAAGGTCATCGACCCGGCCCTGGCCGCCGCGGCCCTCTCGGAGGGCGCGGACCCGCTCACGGACCGCGAGCGCGACGTCCTGCGCGAGGCGGCGGACGGCGCCACGAACGCCGAACTGGCGGCCCGCCTCCACCTGTCCCAGGGCACGGTCCGCAACTACCTGTCGACGGCGATCCAGAAACTCGCGGCCCGCAACCGCGCGGAGGCGGTACGGATCGCACGCGACAAGGGCTGGCTGTAACCACCGCAGGCGCCACCCACCCGCACCCGGCACCACAGGCCCTAGTTCAGCCGCGCCCGCGCCCGCTGAGCCTCCCGCCGCATCTGCTCCGCCGCCCCCCGGTCCACCGCGTCCACCACCTCCGCATACGCGTCGAGTTCCGCTGCCCCCTGCACGAACTCGCCGCGCTGCACCAGAAGTTGAGCCCGCTCATACCGCAATCGCGCAGGATGCGAGGGCAGGAGCAGGGACAGCTCCACGGCCCACAGGGCCACTCCCGACTGCTCCGGCCGCGCCGCAGCCCAGGCGCGGATGTTGTTCAGGATGCGCAGGACGATGTCCAGGGGGGACGCAGGGTGGAGCATCGAGGGGTCAAGGGGTGCTCCCGTCGCGCCCGCCACCAGCAGTGCGGCGTCCGTGCCGGTCAGGACCCGGCCGCCGTCGAACGGGTCGGCGAGCAGCGGCTCGGCGCCCGGTTCGCCGAAGCCGACGACGAAGTGGCCCGGCAGGGCGACGCCGTACACGGGCGCGCCGGCCCGGCGCGCGACCTCCATCCACAGCACCGAGAGCAGGATCGGCAACCCCCGCCGGCGCCGCAGCACTTCGTGCAGAAGCGAGGACTCCAGGCGCTGGTAGTCGGCCGGCGCACCGCGGAACCCGCAGCGCTCACCGAGGAGTTCACCCACCGCACGGGCCCACGCGAGCGGCCCGCCCGGCCGGTACGGCACCAGACCCGCGAGCCGGTCCAGCTCGATCTGCGCCGTGTCGATGCCCGTACCGTCCCGCGCCCCCTGCGCCTCCGCCCCGATCAGCAGGCAGAGCAGCGCGAGGTCCGGGCGCTCGGCCCGGGCCTCCTCGGCGAACTGGTCACGCCACTGCGACTCGGTCATGGCTCAGGACGGGTCCGTGGCCCGGTGGTAGTGGTAGCGGTGATGGACCGCGAAGCCCATGGCTTCGTACATCGCCTGCGCCCCCGAGTTGTCCGCCTCGACCTGCAGCCAGGCCGCCGAGGCGCCCTCGTCGAGCGCCTTGCGCGCGAGCGCCGTCATCACCGCGGTCGCCAGACCCTGCCGCCGGTACGCGGGATCGACCTCGACCGCCATGAACCCGGCCCACCGCCCGTCGACCACGCACCGCCCGATCGCCGCGGGCGCCCCGCCGTCCTGCGAGGGAACGGACGCGAACCATACGGAGGGTCCGTTGTGCAGCACCTTGAGCACCGCGGGCGAGCCCTCCCCGAACCGCTGGTAGCGGCTCAGCCATGCCTCGTCGCAGGTCCGCGAGAGCCGCACCCGGGCCACATCGGCATCGACGTCCCCGACCGGAGCGAGCGCGCCGATCCGCACCTGTGCGTGCGTCTCGGGCGCCCAGCCCCTCGACTCCAGCTCCGCGCACAGCAGTTCATGGGTGCCCTCGGCCCCGGTGGACGTCTGCACGAACGCGGGCAGCCCGCGCTCCCCGTACCACTTCCGTACGACGGCGAGTGCCTGATCGAGTGGCATGCCGGGGTCGCCGAGCGCGAGCACCGAATTGGCCCGGCGGGTGAAGCCGTCCGCGGCCCGCAGCTCCCACCGCCCGAGCGATTCGCTCTCGACCGGCTGCCAGCTGCGTGCCGCCACCCGCGCGAGCTCCTCGAACGAAGCCGCAGGTCCCCGCCGCCGGGCCGGGGCGGCGGGCACGACCTTGCCCGCGACCAGGCGGGATTCCGGGATACGGACGGCCGTACCGTCACGCCGTGTGATGAGCAGCACACCATCGTTCCAGGATGTGAGAACGCCCACCGTGTCGGTGAACTTCCCACCGGCCGTCCCGGGATCCGTCAAGGCCCGGACCGAGACCCGTTTGCCCACGTCAGAGCGGTTGATGCGGATTTCGAGAAGACCGCCACCGATGATTTCCACAGCTCAGTCCGCCCCTCCTGTTCGGATCATGCCCCGGAACGGAGATACTAGGTGCGGGCATCGACGACGCCGCGCTCCCGCGCGCCAGGTGGCGGAGGCCCAGGAGGCCCGCCAGCGCCCTATCGAGGAGGAACGACAGCGTGACTTACGTCATCGCGCAGCCTTGTGTCGACGTCAAGGACAAGGCGTGCATCGAAGAGTGCCCGGTCGACTGCATCTACGAGGGCGCCAGGTCCTTGTACATCCACCCGGACGAATGCGTCGACTGTGGCGCCTGTGAGCCGGTCTGCCCGGTCGAGGCGATCTTCTACGAGGACGACACTCCTGAGGAGTGGAAGGACTACTACAAGGCGAACGTCGAGTACTTCGACGAGCTCGGCTCCCCTGGCGGTGCGAGCAAGCTGGGCCTGATCGACCGGGACCACCCCTTCATCGCCGCGCTGCCGCCGCAGAACCAGTAAGCGGCGGGCAACGCTCCACGGTCCCGTACGGCGCGAACTGCCGTACGGGACCGAGGCGTTTTCGTACGTACGAGAAAGTGAGCACCCCGTGAGCGCCGTCTCCGACCGTCTGCCCGTGTTCCCCTGGGACAAGCTCGAGCCGTACAAGGCCACCGCCGCCGCCCACGCGGACGGCATCGTCGACCTCTCGGTCGGCACCCCGGTGGACCCGGTGCCCGAACTGATCCGGAAAGCCCTCGTGGCCGCGGCGGACTCGCCGGGCTATCCGACGGTGTGGGGCACGGCCGAGCTGCGGGACGCGCTCGTCGGCTGGTGCGAACGGCGCCTGGGGGCCCGCGGGTTCACGCATCGCAATGTCCTGCCGACCGTCGGCTCCAAGGAGCTGGTGGCCTGGCTGCCGACCCAGCTGGGTCTCGGCCCGGGCGACAAGGTCGCGTACCCCCGGCTCGCATACCCGACGTACGAGGTGGGCGCACGCCTGGCCCGCGCGGACTACGTGGCGTACGACGACCCGACGGAGCTGGACCCCACCAACCTCAAGCTCCTGTGGCTCAACTCGCCCTCCAACCCGACCGGCCGCGTCCTCGCCAAGGACGAGCTGATCCGGATCGTGGCCTGGGCCCGTGAGCACGGCATCCTCGTCGTCTCCGACGAGTGCTACCTGGAGCTCGGCTGGGAGGCGGAGCCGGTCAGCGTGCTGCACCCCGAGGTCTGCGGCGGCTCGTACGAGGGCCTGATCGCGGTGCACTCGCTCTCCAAGCGCTCCAACCTGGCCGGCTACCGCTTCGCGTTCCTCGCGGGCGACGAGAGCCGCCTGCACGACCTGCTGCAGATCCGCAAGCACGGCGGCATGATGACCGCCGCCCCCGTCCAGGCCGCGGCCGCCGTCGCGCTCGGCGACGACGCGCACGTGAGCGAGCAGCGCGCCCGTTACGCGGCCCGGCGCGAGGCGCTGCGGGACGCGCTGACCGCGCACGGTTTCCGTATCGAGCACAGCGAGGCCAGCCTCTATCTGTGGGCCACCCGCGACGAGAACTGCTGGGACACCGTCGGCCGTCTCGCCCGGCTGGGCATCCTGGTCGCGCCCGGCGACTTCTACGGCACGGCGGGGGAACGCTTCGTCCGCGTGGCGTTCACGGCCACGGACGAGCGGGTCGCGGCGGCGGTGGAGCGGCTCCGTAAGGGCTGATCTTCACTGAACACGCGGAAGACCTGAATACGCGGAAGACCTGAACACGCCGAAGGGGCCCGGGAGTTGATCCCAGGCCCCTTTCGCGTGGAGACGCGGACGGGTCAGCCGCCGAGCGGCAGGCCGCCCATCAGACCGTCGGTGGGCAGACCGCCACCGGCGACCGGGAGACCGCCCTTGGTCAGGCCGTCCGTGGGGAGGCCGCCCTTGGTCAGCGAGTCGGTGGGCAGACCACCCTTGGTCACGGCGTCGGTCGGCAGACCGCCCTTGGTGAGCGAGTCGGTGGGCAGACCCGCGCCCACGATCGGCAGACCGTCCTCGGTCGCGGCCTTGGCGCTCTCGCCGAGCACCTCGCCTGCGCTGCCCGCGACCTCACCGGCGGCCTTCTGCACGGCGGGCGTGGCGGTCTTGCCGGCCTTGCCGACGGTCTTGCCCGCGGTCGGCACGGCCTTCTTGACGGCCTTGGAACCGGCATCGCCCGCGAGACCCGAGACGTTCTGTGCCGCGTTGTCGATGGTGTCGCCGAGGCCGGCGCCGTCCAGGGCGGTCAGCCCGCCGAGGTCGGGTGCGGCCGGGAGGTCGACGGCGCTCGCGGAGCCGGCCGCACCGACCGCGGAGGCCGCTCCCGCTGCGGTGAGCAGCGCGGCACGGGCGATCCGACGGGTCAGGGGGAGGGACATGATGCTCCTTTTGGACGGGGAAAGTAGAACGTTGTGCGTCCTGCCGCATCCGGCTTTCGGACTGCCGCATCTGGCGTACGGACGCCGTGACTACCGCTCGAAGCGCGGGAAGGTTGCGGTCCGGCAACGTAAAGAGTTGGTAATGCGTCGCATCATCGTCTGCGGCGAAATCCGGGCAAAATCGGCCCTTCGTGGGAGCCTCTCGATGCGCCACTTCCCTTTGTTCTCAAGGGATTTGAGGACTAGGGGACTGTGCGTAGAAAAACTGGTCCCAAGGGTCGTGCGTACGCCGCCGGGCTAACCCCTGCGAGTGAACGCCCGCACGGCTGCCCGCTGACGTTCAGGGGCGGTGAACGGAGCGGGAAGGGGATCAGGCGGCGGTGACGATCAGGACCTCGGCCGCGCCGGAGCCCTTGTCGGACCCGGACCCGGACCCGGTATCACGCCACTGCCCGTCGTTCTCGCCCGCGACCCACTCGCGCCCGTCGAACACGACCCGCTCGAGCCGCAGTGCCGAGGCCTGCGCCACCGCCCACTGCGCGAGCTCCCAGCCGCGCCGCTCGTCGCCGCCCGTCACCGGCACGTTCACCGTGCGCCGCCGTTCGGCGGCCTTCGCGTCGTCCGTGACCTCCGCGCCGGCCGCCTCCGTACGGGGCAGCACCCCGCGCCCGAAGTCCCGCTCGAGCGCCTTGCGCACCTTCGC
The DNA here is from genome assembly GCF_016464295.1 of Streptomyces sp. N35. NCBI lineage: Bacteria > Bacillati > Actinomycetota > Actinomycetes > Kitasatosporales > Streptomycetaceae > Streptomyces > Streptomyces sp. N35. The sequence continues at coordinate 212,861 of NZ_JAEIMH010000001.1, forward strand.
CGGGTCGCCGGCCTGCGCGGCCGCCGGACCCTCGCACTTCAGCGAGCCCGCGGCCCGCCCGGTGAGCGCGGCGGCGAGCAGCGCGGCATCCGGCTCGTGCTTGGCGTACGCCTGCGGGAAACCGCTGCGCTGCACCTTCTGCGCGGCGACCGTCAGCGGAAGCCGTGAGTAGCCGGGCACGTCCTTGAGACCGTCGTAGAACTTCCCGGCCGAGTACACCGGGTCCATGATCTGCGCGATCGTGCCCCAGCCCTGCGAGGGCCGCTGCTGGAAGAGGCCGACCGAGTCGCGGTCGCCGTGGTCGATGTTGCGCAGCCCGGACTCCTGGAGGGCGGTCGCGAGGGCGATGGTCACGGCCCGTTCGGGCATCTTGCGCGAGGTGCCGACGGCGGAGATCGTCGCCGCGTTCTCGGCCTGCTCGTATGTCATCTCGTACGAGGCGCCGCCCGCGCCGATCACCGTGCAGCGCGGTGCGGGCCTGCCGCCGCCCTCGTACTGGACCACCAGATACCCGGCGAGTCCGAGCAGCACGACAAGGGCCGCGCCGAACCGGAGGAAACGGCCGCGGCCTGCGACGGCGGGGGAGGGACCAGGCACGCGGACCACCGTACTGGAGTCCAACGGGCAGACGGGCACAGTCCCTGTCCGAGCCGGACGTTAGGCTCGCCACTATGGCCGACCAGCACACCTCTTCCGCCCAGCCGACCGCCCTCGACCTGGACCTCGACGCTGCTCAGCTCACCGCTCAGCTCGTCGACTTCGCCTCGCCCAGCGGCTCGGAGAAGCCGCTCGCCGACGCGATCGAGCTGGCGCTGCGTGCGCTGCCGCACCTCACGGTCGACCGTTTCGGCAACAACATCGTGGCCCGTACGCAGCTCGGCCACGGCGAGCGCGTCATCCTGGCCGGCCATATCGACACCGTCCCGATCGCGGACAACGTGCCGAGCCGTCTCGACGAGGACGGCACCCTGTGGGGCTGCGGCACCAGCGACATGAAGGCCGGCGTCGCGGTCCAGCTGCGCATCGCGCGGACCGTGCCCGCGCCCAACCGCGACCTGACCTTCGTCTTCTACGACAACGAAGAGGTCGCCGCCCACCTCAACGGTCTGGGCAAGGTCTCCGAGGCCCACCCCGACTGGCTCGCGGGCGACTTCGCGATCCTGCTCGAAGGCACCGAGGGCCTGGTCGAGGGCGGCTGCCAGGGCACCTTGAGGGTCTTCCTCAAGTTCAAGGGGGAGCGGGCGCACTCGGCGCGCGCCTGGATGGGCAGCAATGCCATCCACCGTGCCTCGAAGGCCCTGGCCGCCCTGGCCGCGTACGAGCCGCGCACGCCGGTGGTCGACGGGCTGCGGTTCCACGAAGGCCTCAATGCCGTACGCGTGGAAGGCGGCGTCGCGGGCAACGTGATCCCGGACGAGGCCACCCTGGTGGTCAACTTCCGCTACGCACCCGACCGCAGCATGGACGACGCCCTCGCCTTCGTACGGGACTTCTTCGCGGACTGCGACGTCGACGAGTTCGTGGTCGACGACCACTCGGGCGGCGCACGCCCCGGACTCACCCACCCCGTCGCAGCGGCCTTCGCCGAAGCCGTCGGCGGCGAGCCGCGCCCGAAGTTCGGCTGGACGGACGTCGCCCGCTTCAGCGCCCTGGGTGTACCCGCCGTGAACTTCGGCCCGGGCAACCCGATCTATGCCCACAAGGTCGACGAGCGCGTGGACACGGCCAAGATCCTGGAGGGCGAGAAGGCGCTCCGGGCCTGGCTCAGCGATTAGCCCTCCTGGGGGCGAGGGGCCAGGCCCCAAGCGGTAACCCCGCCTACCCGCACAATTCCGTCACCGGTCACCGACTTCGACCTACTCTGATCACGAACGACCGCAAGGCCGTCAGTGGAAGGGAGAAGGTCATGGGCAATCCGGAAGCGCAGGGTCCGCCGGAGGAGCAGTACCTCGGCCCGGTGGTGCGGCGACGGGATCAGGTCACGTCCGACACCACCGACCGGCGCCTGCTCGACACCGAGGGTGACTCGGAGTGGGTGCACACCGATCCCTGGCGGGTGATGCGGATCCAGTCGGAGTTCGTCGAGGGCTTCGGCGCCCTTGCCGAACTTCCCAGCGCGATCAGCGTGTTCGGCTCGGCCAGAACCCCGGCCGACACCCCGGAGTACGAAGCGGGGGTCGCGATCGGCCGGGCCCTCGTCGAGGCCGGCTTCGCCGTGATCACCGGCGGCGGACCCGGCGCGATGGAGGCCGCGAACAAGGGGGCACGCGAGGCCGAGGGCGTCTCCGTCGGCCTCGGCATCGAGCTTCCCTTCGAGCAGGGCCTCAACCCGCATGTCGACATCGGGGTCAACTTCCGCTACTTCTTCGTGCGCAAGATGATGTTCGTGAAGTACGCGCAGGGCTTCGTGGTGCTGCCCGGCGGCCTCGGCACCCTCGACGAGCTCTTCGAGGCGCTGACCCTGGTCCAGACGCGGAAGGTCACCAAGTTCCCGATCGTGCTCTTCGGTACGGCGTACTGGAGCGGTCTGGTCGACTGGCTGCGGGACACGGTGATCGCCCAGGGCAAGGCCTCCGAGAAGGACCTCCTGCTCTTCCACGTGACGGACAGCGTCGACGAGGCCGTCGCGCTGGTGACCAAGGAGACGGGCAAGTAGCCGACCGCTCCCGGCGGGCTCAGGCGACCGTACGCAGGGGCCCGCCGTCGGGGACGCTGTCGAGCAGCAGCCGCGTGTAGGGGTGCTGCGGGGCGGCGAACAGGTCTTCCCGCGCGGCGACTTCGACCAGTTCACCGTGTTGCAGCACCGCCACCTCGTCGCAGACGTGGCGGACCACGGCCAGGTCGTGGGAGATGAACAGCATCGTCAGATCGAGTTCGCGGCGCAGCTCCCGCAGGACACCGAGCACCTCGGCCTGCACCGAGGTGTCGAGCGCCGAGGTGACCTCGTCCGCGATGATCAGCGCGGGACGTACCGCCAACGCGCGTGCCACGGCGATCCGTTGGCGCTGGCCGCCGGAGAACTCCTGCGGATAGCGGGCGGTGGCCTCGCCGTCGAGGGCGACGCGGTTGAGCAGCGCCTCGATCTGCGGGCGCTGCTTCTTGACGCTCGCGCGCCGCGGATCGAGCGCCTCGGCGAGGGTCTCGCCGATGGTCATTCGCGGGTTCAGCGAGGAGTACGGGTCCTGCGGGATCATCTGCACCCGGCGGCGTACCGCGACGGTCCGCCTGGTGTGCGTGAGGTCCACGCCGTCGAGCAGGATCCGTCCGCCGACCGGTTTGACCAGGCCGACGACCGCTTTGGCCAGCGTGGACTTGCCCGACCCCGATTCGCCGACGAGACCGAGCGTGCGGCCCTGCGGGACAGTCAGCGAGACCCGCTTGAGGACGTGGTGCTTGCCGAAGGCGACATCCAGGTCCTGGACTTCGAGCACGGCGGCGGGCGCGCTCCCGTGGTCGACGGCATCGGTTCCGGCCCCGGGGTCGACGGCATCGGTCCCGGCCCCGGGGGTCACAGCATCGGTCCCGGCCCCGTGGTTCACGGCATCGGCCACGGCCTCGCCCTCCCGTATCGCGTCGGTCATGCGACGACCTCCTCGTCCTGCTTGTCCCAGGTGAGCGCGTGGCAGGCGGTGGCGCCTGTGCCGTGGACGGCCAGGAGCGGCAGTTCGTCGTGGCACTGCTGCCGGGCCAGCGGACAGCGCGGCGCGAAGGCGCAGCCCGCCGGGCGGCTCGCCGGGTGCGGCGGCCGGCCGGGTATCGAGGACAGCGGCTCGTCGACCGCCGAGTGCAGCGTGGGCGTGGCGGCCAACAGGGCCTGCGTATACGGGTGATCGGCGTCCCCCGCGCGCAGCCGCTCGATGGGCAGCGTCTCCACGATCCGGCCCGCGTACATGACGACGACCCGGTCGCAGATCGCGGAGATCACGCCGACGTCGTGCGAGATCAGCAGGATCGCGGTGCCGTCGCGCTCGTTGGCCTCGCGCAGCAGCCCGAGCACCTCGGCCTGGACGGTGACGTCGAGTGCGGTGGTGGGCTCGTCCGCGATCAGCAGCTTCGGCGAGGTGAGCAGCGCCGAGGCGATCATCGCCCGTTGCCGCATGCCGCCGGACAGCTCGTGCGGGTACTGCTTGAGGCGCTGCTCGGGCAATGTCACACGGGCCGCGGCCAGTTGGCCGACGGCCAGCTGTGCGGCGGCCTTCCTGGACGTACGGCCATGGGTCCGCAGCGCCTCGGTGAGCTGACCGCCGAGCTTGAGCGTGGGGTTGAACGAGGCCGAGGGGTCCTGGTAGACGATGCCGATCTCGGTGGCCAGCCTGGACGCCGGAGGCTTCCCGTTCAGATCCAGATCGCCCACCTTGAGCGTGCCCGCCACCGCCGTGAGCTCGTCCGGCAGCAGCTTGGCCAGCGCCATCGCCGTCAGGCTCTTGCCCGAGCCCGACTCGCCCACCAGGCCGAGGACTTCGCCCGGCTCGATGGCGAAGGAGACCTCGTCGACCAGCCGGGTGCCGTCGGGCAGGACGACGCTGAGCCGGTCGGCCACGGCGAGCGCACGCTCGTCGTACGAGGGCACGGCCGTGACCGACTCGACCGTGGCCCGGTACCCGCGCCCCCGCCCGGCGGCCGGGTTGACCGCGGCCGCGAGCCCGTCGCCGATCAGACCGCCGGCCAACCCGGCGAGGATGATCACGAGGGACGGGCCGAGCGCCGGCCAGGGGTTGAGGTAGATGCCCTCGAGTCCCTTGTTCAGTACGGATCCCCAGTCGTAGTCCGGCGCCTGCACCCCGACCCCGAGGAAGGAGAGCCCGGACAGCGCCTTCAGGGAGATGGTGAAGGCCACCGAGAGCAGCACGAGCAGCGGCTCCGCGATGTTCGGCAGGATGTGCCGGCGAAGGAGCCGGGCCGGCGAGACACCGAGCAGCCGGGCGGTGGAGACGAAGTCCCGGCCCGCGATGGACGCGGCCAGATTGGTGGTGAGCCGGGCGAAGGCTGGGCAGGTCGCCAGACCGATCGCGACGATCGAGGTGCCCACGCCGGGGCCGAGGATCGCCACCATGACCAGGGCGAAGATGACGCTGGGATACGAGATCAGTACGTCGATCACGCGCTGCCCGAGCGCCCGTACGCGGGGGCCCGCGACCCAGATCGCCGCGCCGAAACCGATCCCGCCTACCGCGGCGATGGCGGTGGTGGCCAGGCACATAAGCAGGGTCAGCCGGGTCGCGACCATCGTCCGGGCGAAGATGTCACGGCCGAGCGCGTCGGTGCCGAACCAGTGCTCGGCGGAGGCCGCCAAGTGGGTCTGGTCGGTGAGGGTTTCGGCCCTCTCGCCCCAGATGTACGGGGCGATGATGCCGAGGGCCACGAAGAGCGCGAGCCCGGCCAGACCGAGCGTCAGCGCGGGAGACCTGCGCAGCTGCTTCCTCATGCGTCGCCCGCCTTTCCGCGGAGGCTGCGGGGGTCGAGGAGGCCGAGCACGACGTCCACGAGCAGATTGAGAAGGGTGGCCAGGACGCCGAGCAGCAGCACGACGCCCTGGATCACCGGGTAGTCGCGCTTGACGAGGGCGTCGAGGACGCCCGTACCGAGTCCGGGCCAGGCGAAGACGAACTCGACGATCACCGCGCCGCCGAGCAGTCCGGTCAGGACCAGGCCGCCGAGCGTCAGGGTGCTGGTCATCAGATTCGGCAGCGCGTGACGTGCGTAGAGCCGAAGTGCCTTGAGGCGGCGGCCCTTTGCGGTGCGCATGTAGTCCATGGAGAGCACGGCCGCCGTCTCGCGCCGCACCACACGGGCCAGCGTGCAGATCGGCGCGATGGTCAGGGCGAGGATCGGCAGGACCATCGAGTCGAGGGTGGCGGCGCCCGAGGGCGGGAACAGGTTGAGCTTGATCGCGAAGAACATGATCAGGAGCGTCGCGAGCACGAACTCGGGGATCGAGCCCAGGACCGCGGTCACCGAGGTGAACGCCGTGTCGAGCGCCTTGCGGCGGCCGCCCCGGCAGGCCACCGCGACCGCCATCCCCAGCGGGACGCTGACGGCGAGGGCGATCACTACGGCGAGCAGCGCGATCTGGGCGGTGAAGGGGAGCCGGTTGGCGATGATCTCGGAGACCGGGAGACCGCTGCTGAAGGACGTACCGAGATCACCCCCCAGCAGACCGCCCGCATAGTCCGTGAACTGGGTGAACAGCGGCTGGTCCAGGCCCTGTTCCTGCCGGATCCGCTCGACCTGCGCCTGACTGGCATCGGGGCCGGCCATCACCTGGGCGGGGTCGCCCGGGATCAGCTGGACGATCAGGAACGTGCCGGCGACCAGCATGACGAGCACACCCGCGAGGCCGGCGAGACGGCCGAGCAGGAACCGCGGCCAGGGCGACCTGACGGTCTTCGGCGTGCAGGCCTTGGGTGGCTCAGGCGCCTTGGGGGATGCGATCAGAGTCTCCACGACTCTCCTCACCTGGGGAAGAAACCGGCCGGGGCAACGCCGCCCCGGCCGGTCCGGGTGCCGCTGGACTGCGTCCTACTCGGTGACGCGCACCGTCTCCGGCGCGAGCAGTCCGTCGGGGGCGGCGATCGAAATCCGGGCGGCGGTGGTGTAGTTGAGGTTCACCGTCGCGAGTGGCACCACGTCGTGGCTGCCGAGCAGCGACTTCTGGGCGTCGCCCCACGCGGCGCACTTCGCGGTCTCGTCGGTGGTGGCCATCGCCTCGCCGAAGCCCTTCGCGAAGCCCTTGTTGTCGACGCCGGGGAAGTTGCGGCCGCCGTCCGCCGGGTCCGGGCCCAGGAACAGGCTGGCCGGGGTGGTCAGCAGGTTCGTCAGATTGAGGTTCGGCAGGATCGTGAGGTCCCAGTCGCCCCTGTTGCTGATGACGTCGTTGCCCCACGTGGCGCTGTCGGCATTACGGAGGGAGACATCGGCCCCGGCGGCCTTGAGCGCGGCCTGCACGTAGTCGTTGCCGGAACCGCCCGCGACCGCGTTCGTACCGACGAGCTTGATCTTGACGCCCTTAAGGGTGCCCTTGGCCGCGGCCACGTCCGTCTTGGCGAGCAGCGACTCGTCCTTGTTGGCACAGGGCACGCTGCCGTCGGTGATGCTGGCCATCAGCGTGCCGGTGCCGCGCGTGACGGCCTGGTTGAAGGCCTTGCGGTCCAGGGCCTTGGCGATCGCCTCGCGGACCTTCGGGTCGGCGCCCGGGTGGCCCTCGCGCTCGTTGAAGACCACCATCATGCGGATGATCGGCGCCGGGTTGATCGTGAACCGCTTGTCCTTGACGAAGCGGGCGACGTCCGGACCGGTGAAGGCCGCGTAGTCGAGCGTGCCCGCCGCGAGGTTGTTCGCCATCGTGGCCTCGGACTGGATGACCGGCATCTCGACGGTGTCGGGCACGGTGCCCTTCGGCATGTTCTTGTACGTCGCCCAGCCGTCGTAACCCTTGACCGCGGTCAGCGTGTAGCTGGTGCCGGGCTTCGCGGACTCCATGTAGTACGCGCCCGTACCGGCGCCCTTCTTGCCGGACTTGAGCAGCTCCGGCTTGTCCAGGGCAGCCGGGCAGACGATGCCGGCCTGCGGAAGCGCGAGCCCGTACAGCAGGTCCGACCAGGGCTTGTCGAGCGTGACGGAGACCTTGCCGGCGGCGTCGTCGCCGGTCGCGGTGACCTTCGCGCCCGGTCCGAACACCTGGCTCGCCGCCGTCGACTTGGTGGCCGGGTCGGCGAACCGGGTCAGCACCTCGGCCACACCGGACGCGGTCACCTTCGTACCGTCGGTGCACTTGGCGTCCTTGCGGAGCGTGAACTCCGCGGACGTCGGGTCGGCCTTCCACTCGGACGCGAGGCCGGGGATGATCTCGCCCTTGTCGTCGCGGCGGACCAGCTGGTCGTTGAGCATCCGCGCGAAGACGAAGTCGGCCGCCACGGTGCCCAGGTTCGGGTCCAGGCTGGTCGGGTCGGAGGACATCGCGAGGGTGGCCTTGACCTTCTTGCCACCGTCCTTGCCGCCGCCGGTGGAGTCGGCCGAGGTGGTGCAGCCCGTCACGGCCAGGCCGAGGGCCAGGGTGCAGACGCCCGCAGCGAGGGGGACACGTGCCATTTGGAGCCTCCTGATGTGCGCGTATGCGCGAATGCGAGACCGCTGGATAGAGGTGTGCGTGAGGGAGGTGTGCGTGCTGTGGGGAAGTACGTGACGTGCGGACGTGACCTCGGTCGGCGTCAGAGGTCGGGCCACCGTGCGGCCCAGGGCCTGGCTGCCTCGAGCTGGGCGCACAGCGCGAGGAGTTGCGCGTCCTCGCCGAGCCGGCCCGTCAGCATCACGCCGATCGGCAGGCCCTCGTCCGACCAGTGCAGCGGCACATTCGCCGAGGGCTGGCCGGTAACGTTCTGGGCCGCCGGATAGGGGCAGGCCAGGAACTGACGTTTCAGATCGGTCTCTTCACCGAGTTCCTTGAACCACTCCGGCCGCTGCGGCGGCAGCGCGAGCGTCGGGCTCAGGACCGCGTCGTACCGCTGGGTGGCGATCATCGCCTGGGTGCCGCGGAGCTGCATGTCCTGCAGCGCCCCGAGGAACCGTTCCGAACTGACGGACCTGCCCCGCGCCCGCCAGTGCCGGGTCAGCGGCAGCAGCGCCTCCTCGTCGGCCACGGGCACCCGCAGGGACCGTACGGACCAGACGTCCTGGAACTCCTCGACCATCGCGCGGCCGAAGGGCGGCTCGATCTCCTCGACCTCGTGCCCAAGTGATACGAGCAGTTCGGTGGCCTTCTCGTACGCGGCGAGGACATCCGGGTGCACGGCGACCTCGTCGCTGCCCGGATCGCTGAACCGCCCGATCCGCAGCTTCCCGGGCTCCCGGCGGGACCAGCCGAGAAAGCTCTCCCCTTCGGGCAGCGGCGGAGCCCAGAACAGGTCGCCCGGCACCGGACCGGCCATCGCGTCGAGCATCGCCGCGGCGTCGGCGACCGTACGGGACAACGGGCCCTGGCAGAGCTGGACGACCGGGTCGAGCCCGAGCGGACCGTTGCTGATCCGGCCGCGGGAGGCCTTGAACCCGAAGACTCCGCACACACTCGCCGGAACGCGGATGGATCCGCCGGCGTCGTTGCCGTGCGCGAAGGGCACGAGTCCGGCGGCGACCGCGGCCCCGGAGCCGCCGCTGGATCCGCCCGCGGTGCGGGTGGGATCCCAGGGCGTACGGGCCGATCCGGCATAGGTGTCGGAGTAGGCGGAGAGCCCGAACTCGGCGGAGTTCAGCTTGCCCAGACTGATCGTGCCCGCCTCGCGAAGGAGCCGGACCAGGTGGGCGTCGACCGGCGGTGTGAAGCCCCGGAAGGCGGCCGAGCCGAAGGTGGTCGGCATGTCGCTGGTGCCGGTGAGGTCCTTGATCGCGGTGGGCACCCCGAACAGCGGCGGCAGTGCGTCGCCGGCGCCCCGCTCGCCGAGCCGCTTCTCCGCCGCCACCGCCGCGGCCCTGGCCTGCTCAACGGCCACGTACGAGAAGGCGCCGACCAGCTCGTTCAGGCTCTCGATCCGCCCGAGGCAGTGCTCGACGAGTTCGACCGGGCTCAGCTCACCGGCCCGTATCGCGGCCGCCTGCTCCAGCGCGCTGAGCTCGTGCAGCTGCCCCTGCTTGTGGCCCGGCATCAGAAGGCCCCGTCCGGCACGTCCATCAGATGCTGGTCCGTCTGTTCCAACACGGCGAGCCGGGTGGCCAGTTCGGGCAGCACCGTGGCGGCGAAGAAGCGGGCGGCGGCGACCTTGCCGCTGTAGAAGTCGCTCTCGGCCGATCCGGCGTCCAGTGCGGCCAGGGCCACCGAGGCCTGCCGGAGCAGGAGATAGCCGATCACCAGATCGCCGACGCTCATCAGGAACCGGGTGGTGTTCTGCCCGATCCGGTAGACCTCGCCGGGATGTTCCCGCGCCTCCTGCTGCCAGGCCAGCATCACATCGGCCATGCTCCGTACGTCGCAGAGCGCGGCGTTCACCTTGGCCCGCTCGGTCTTGAGCCGGCCCTCGCCCTCGATCCGTACGAGGAAGTCCTGGATCTCCCGGGTCAGCATCGACAGTGCGGCACCGCGGTCCCGGGAGATCTTCCGGAAGAAGAAGTCCAGGCCCTGGATGCCGGTCGTGCCCTCGTACAGCGAATCGATCTTGACGTCCCGCACATATTGCTCGAGCGGATAGTCCTGCAGATAGCCGGAGCCGCCGAACGTCTGCAGCGACAGGGCGAGTTGCTCGTAGGAGCGCTCGGAGCCGACGCCCTTGACGATCGGAAGGAGCAGGTCGTTCATGGCGGACGCGGTCCTTGCGTCCACGTCGTCCCGGTCGAGCCAGTCCGCCGTGTAGAGATAGACCGCACGCAGGCCCTCCGCGTACGCCTTCTGCAGCATCAACATGCGGCGTACATCGGGGTGTTGATCGATGGTGACCCGGGGCGCGGTCTTGTCGGAGGCCCGGGCGAGATCGGCGCCCTGGACCCGGGTCCGCGCGTACGCGAGGGCGTGCAGGTATCCGCTGGAGAGCGTCGCGATCGCCTTGACGCCCACCTGCATACGGGCCGACTCGATCACGTGGAACATCTGGGCTATGCCGTCGTGCACCTCGCCCAGGAGCTGTCCGACCGCGGGTATCTCCCCGCCGAAGGTCAGCTCGCAGGTGGTGGAGACCTTCAGGCCCATCTTCCGCTCGACGTTCGTCGCGAACACGCCGTTGCGCGCGCCCGGTTCGCCGGTTTCGGGGTCGAAGTGGAACTTCGGTACGAGGAAGAGCGACAGGCCCTTGGTGCCGGGCCGCGCGCCCTCGGGCCTGGCCAGGACGAAGTGCAGGATGTTCTCGGCCAGATCGTGCTCGCCCGAGGTGATGAAGCGCTTCACCCCCTCGATGTGCCAGCTGCCGTCGGCCTGCCGGACCGCTCTGGTGCGTCCCGATCCCACATCCGAGCCAGCGTCCGGCTCGGTGAGGACCATCGACGCGCCCCAGCGGCGCTCGATCATGAGGTCGCCGATCCGGGCCTGCCCGGGGGTGCCGAGCTTGTGCAGCAGACCGCCGAAGCCGGGGCCGCTGCCATACATGTACACCGGGGCGTGGGCGCCCTGGACCAGCTCGATGACCGACCACCACAGCGAGCGCGGCGCGCGGGTGCCGCCGGCCTCCGCCGGCAGGTCGAGCCGCCACCACTCGGCGTCCATGTAGGCCTGGTAACTGCGGCGGAACGCTTCCGGCATCGTGACGGAGAAGGTCGCCGGGTCGTACACCGGCGGGTTGCGGTCGCCATCCGTGAACGACGCGGCCACGGGCCCCGCGGCGAGCCGCTCGACCTGGCCGAGGATGGCGCGGGCGGTGTCGCCGTCGATGTCCTCGAAGGGCGCACGGCCGAGCCGGCCGTCCAGGCCGAACACCTCGAACAGGTTGAACTGGAGATCGCGCAGATTGCTGCGGTAGTGACTCACGGTGACCCTCTCGACTGCATGCGAGATATCGCATGCATCACACTCGGGGCGGGGAATTTTGTCAATACCGATCGGTCGGTATTGGAAAATCGACCTGGGAGCCGCTGGGCCATTCCTGAACGCACCTGGTCAGGCGGGGTAGTTGGGGTACGACTCCTTGAAGACCCCCTGGTGCAGCAGGACTTCGGCGACGGCGGAACCGGTCTTCTCGCACGTGACCGTGGTGCGTACCCAGGCCGTCTCGGTCCGCCGGGTCTCACCCAGAGCGACGACCTCGCGCTCCAGGGTGTAGGGCGCGTCCACGAAGACCGGGCTTCCGAGCAGCCTGATCTGGAGATCCAGGAAGAGCCCGACCGACGGCTCGGCCTTGACCAGGCCGGACTCGGCCCATGTGGCCATCGAAAGCACGCTGATCATCTCGATCGGCACGATCGGCCGGCCCCAGGGATTGTCCGCGCCGGTGTACCAGGGGCTGGTCTCGGTGATCGTCTCCAGCTTGCGGCGCAGCGTGAACGGATAGAGGTCGCCCATGTGCGTGTCGAAGTCCATCCGGACGTGCTCGGGCCGCGCGCCCTTGCGGCCGGGGGTCCAGCCCTCGAAGATCACGGGCCGCTCCAGGGGGCGGAGCCGGGCCAACCGCTCGTCCAGGGCCGTCGGTTCGTCCCCGAGGGTCGCGGTGCCGGACAGGACGGCCGTGCCGTCCTCCTTCAATGTCCTGATATCCGCCCGGCCTTCCGTGAAGGAGGCAGTCGCCCGAGTCCGCTCCCCTTCGAGGCAGATCGCTTCGAAGTGCGCGCTCAGGCAGCCGTCGGTGAACCACTTCTCGCCCCACACGCGAGCCGCCAGCGGGTCGTACTGGCTGAAGTGGGTCGGACCTTCCACGGCCGCCCCCGCGACGCCCAACTGCTGTGCGGTGGCGGGGTCATGGATGCTCGCGTGATCCCCGTAGGTCTGGTCGAGCAGCAGGTTGCGCGGTGACCTGAGGGGGCCCGAGAGCTCGAGCGGCGTGGTGAACATGGCCGCTTTCTAGCACGAGTTCATAGGCATACCAACCGGTCGGCATTGACTTTCTTCCGATGCCGCGCTGTGATGTGGGCCGCAGAACCCGCCTCGCGAGCGCACCCGGAGGACAGCGATGGCCCGCACCAAAGATCCCGACCCGGAGGTGCGCCGGCGCATCCTCGACGTCTCCCTCGACCTGTTCGCGACGAAGGGGTTCGCCGCCACCGGCGTCCAGGAGATCGTGACCAAGGCGGGCGTGACCAAGGGTGCGCTCTACCACTACTTCAAGTCCAAGGACGAGATCCTCTTCGAGATCTACGGCAAGGTCTTCGGGCACGAACTGGAGTCCCTGCGGCGGATCGTGGCCGAGGGGCACGACCCGGTGCGGACGCTGCGCACGATCATCGTCGACCTGGTCGCCCACACCGCGGTCAGCGCCAAGGAGTCCGCGGTGTTCGCCCGGGGCGGCCATGCCGACTCGCCGCACTGGCAGGCCATGCAGGAGCAGTGGCGCCGCTATCAGGAGGGCTTCCGCCAGGTCATCAGGGACGGTCAGGAAGCGGGTGTCTTCTCGTCGAAGGCCTCACCGGAAGTGGCGTCCTGGTCGGTCTTCGGCTTCACCAACTCCATGCACACCTGGTACCGGCCGGAGGGCCGCAAGTCTCCCGCCGACATCGGCGAAGAACTCGCCGACCTCATCCTGACCGGGCTGCGGTCGTGAGCGATTCTGTCCGGGCTGCGGTCGTGGGCGATTCCGATCGGCCCGCAGCCGTGGGCGATTCCGACCGGCTCGCAGCCGTGGGCGTCGAATCCGCCCCGAAGACCGCCCTGAGGACCGTCCTGAAGTCCGCCCTGAAGACCGCGGTCGGCTGCGTCGTCGGCGCCGTCGAGACCACCGTCGACGACGCGGGCGTCACCTTCCACCGGGTGCCCGCCGCGGCCCGGGCGCGGATCGGCGACCCGACCCTGGACTTCATGAGTACGGTGCCCTCCGGCGTACGCCTCGAAGCGATCACCGACGCCCCGGCCTTTGAACTCGACCTCCAGCTCACCCATCTCGTGCCCGTGGGCCAGGAGTCGGCCGGTACGGCACTGGACCTCGTCGTCGACGGTACGGTGCGCGAGCGCGTCCACACCCGCCAGGAAACCGTCGTCCACTTCGACTTCCGTACCCGCGAGACGCAGGTCCGCCCGGCAGGAACGGTGACCCTGCGGTTCGAGCTCGGCGAGGCGGGGACCGAGCGCCGCATCGAGCTGTGGTTCCCGGTCGCCGCGGCCATGAAGCTGCTCGACGTACGGATCCCCGAAGGGACCTCCTTGCGGCCCGCACCGGCCGCCGGGCCCCTCTGGGTGCACCACGGCAGTTCGATCAGCCAGTGCTCCGAGGCCGACCGCCCGACCGGGTCATGGCCGGCGGCCGTGGCGCGCGCGGCCGGCGTCTCCCTGCTCAACCTGGGCCTCGGCGGTCAGTGCCACCTCGACCAGTTCATGGCGCGCACCATCAGGGACCTGCCCGCGACCGCGATCAGCCTCGAACTCGGCATCAACGTCGTCAACTTCGACAGCATGCGCGAACGCGCCTTCGTCTCGGCCTTCCACGGCTTCCTCGACACGGTGCGCGACGGCCACCCCCACACACCACTCCTGATCCTCACACCGATCTTCTGCCCGACCGTCGAGGACCGCCCGGGCCCCACCCCCTACGGCCCAGACAGCCGCTTCACCGCGATCGAACGCCCCGCGGACACCTCGGTCGGCTGCCTGTCACTCACCCGGATCCGCGAACTTCTGGCCTCTCAGGTCGAGTTGCGCCGCGCAGAGGGAGACGCGACCCTCCACTTGGTGCACGGCCCCGACCTGTTCGGCCCGGCCGACACCGCCGACCTCCCGGACGGCCTGCACCCCAACTCCGCCGGCTACCGACGCATGGCCCACCGCTTCCTCCCCCTGACCTTCGGCCCCCAGGGCCCCTTGCACCGCCCACGGGCCCCTGCGCCCGGCTGACTGCTACGCGCCCAGCGGCCCGTATCGGACGGGTGGTTGAGGGCAAGCGGCCCTACCGATCCGCAGCGGACAGGGGGTTGAGCGAGAGCACCCCGACCGCCCCGCACCCCACCGCCCGGCAGCCGACGGGATTGAAGTCGCCCAGCCCCACCCACCCGCAACCGCGCACCGCCGGGACGAAACCCCACCCACCCGTGGCCGCGTACCGGCGGGATGGAACCCCACCCACCCGTGGCCGCGTACCGGCGGGATGGAACCCCACCCACCCGTGGCCGCGTACCGGCGGGATGGAACCCCACCCACCCGTGGCCGCGTACCGGCGGGATGGAACCCCACCCACCCGTGGCCGCGTACCGGCGGGA
>NZ_JAEIMH010000010.1:0-33143 GCF_016464295.1 Streptomyces sp. N35
GTCCGGGTGGTAGTAGACGAAGTCGATGCGGTCGCGTTCGTCGGCCTTCGGAGCCCAGGCCAACTCGCCCGGGTCGGCGCCCGGGTTGTCGCTCGGCCAGGTGAACCCCGGGGTGCGCACGGGATCGGGGTGGACCTCGCGGTACGTGTCGCGGAAGCCGGCGTCCTCGATGGCCCTCGTCGTCGACCAGTCGACAACGGTGCCGTTGTGGTCGAAGAGATTGCGGGTACGCCGGGTCCAGTCGCGGAACGACGGCTCGTTGAAGTCCCCGCCCAGGATGACGAGTCGGCCGCGACGGCGTTCGGCCGCCGCGTCGGCGAGCATGGTCTTCGTCACCGCAGTGCGGCCCGAGGCCTCGTTGAGGCGCGTGATCAGGTCGACGTCGGTGATCGGTCCGGTGGGGATCTCGTCCCAGCCGTATTCGGAGGTCTCCAGGGGTGCGGGGGTGCCGCCTCCGTAGCCGCGCGGCAGGTAGTTGACGTAGTAGCGGTATTCGAGATGGCCCGAGTAGACGGCGATCTCGGTGCCGTCGACGGATATCACGGCCTTCGACCAGGAGGGGAAGGAGGCCCGGTCGACGATCGGGAAGCGGGAAATCACCGCCGGATCGGTGGGGTTGGCGTTGTCGTAGAAGGCCAGTCCGCGCACGGCGAGGTCGGCGAGCAGGTCGGCCACCCGCTGCGGATTCGACTCGCTCAGCAGGACCACGTCCGGGCGTACCGCCGCGATGGTGTCGGCGATTCCGGCACGGCCGCCGTCCACTCTGCTGCCACCGAGCCAGATGTTGAACTGCAGCACCTTCAGGGTGCGGCGCGCGGGCCCGCGAGTCCCCTCAGCTGCCTCCGCCGCACCGACGCCGACGAGTCCCGCGCCGACGGTGGCACCTGCCATACCCAATAGTTCACGACGTCCGACCATGCCCATGCGACCTCCATCGATTGCATACGTACGTACGGCCCGCGCAGTGAACTCGCAGGCCGCACGCAGTGTCGAGGGCCATTCAAGACGGAAGGTGAACGCCGGGAGAAGATCCAGGACTATGCGGACTGCGATTGTCCGCGCTCAGAACCCCGGAACCGGGAGGAAGTTCGGCCACCACAGGGGTACTCCGCTGGGGCACGAAGGGGTGGCACCCTCCCAGAAGACCGAGATGACACACCAGGCAAGACCGAGGAGCGTCACCGCCAGGGCGACGGCATGAAGACGGGGACGGTTCCCGAGCAGGGCGCCCACCGCAACCCATGCCAGCAGCAGGACCGACCACAGCCCCGGGATAAGGATCCACAGCAGGAAGCCGCTGTTGGCCGCGTTGTTCACTCCCACGTCACAGGCGTTCCACGCCCGGCCCAGGAGCATGGCGGTGACCGTCGCGAGGGTCAGCCCCACCGCCGTCCCGAGAAATCCGTGCAGCTGTCGACCCGCCACAGCCCTCCCCCGTTCGTCCAGCCGCACCTCGGCCACGAGGTGATCGGGCTCATGTTCCCGGCTACGTATAGCAGTCTCATCAGCCGATCGAGGCCGCACCGTGCTCGCCCGTGGTACGGCTCCTGGCCGTCACACACTCGACGCCCTCGCGACAGCCTTCACTGCGCATGAAGTGGGTCGCGACCATATCGTCTCCGGCTCGCTGCACCACATGCTCTACCTGGAGGCAACCGGCCGGTGGCGTGCCGAGTCCGCGAACTCGACGGCGACTTGGGGGTTCCTGAGTGGGCCACGCCAAGCGACAGCAGCCGTGAGATCCCGCTCGTGAACCAGGCATGCCAAGGCCTACCGCATGGGTCAGCCGCGCCAAGGTGTAGACGGAGAAGATGCCCTGTGCTTCAGCAGAGTTCGCGTGCATGAAGACTCGTTCCAGGTCGGGGGAAGTGGGTCTCCGGTCTGCTGTCCGGGAGTGCCCCCGGGACGCTTTGACAGGCGCCCCGGGGGCGGGGTGCCGACGACGCCATCAGGCGTGGCCTAGGTGCCGGGCATCAGAACATTCCGTTGGGGTTGGCGGACTCCAGGGGGACTTCCTGGATGACGTCCCAGTGCTCGACGACCTTGCCGTTCTCCAGGCGGAAGAAGTCGGCGAGTGCGCGGCCGGGGTTGTCCGGGTCGCCGGGCTCCAGGTCCAGGTGCGAGAGGGTCACCACCATGTTGCCCTCAGCCATGACCTTCTTGATGTTCAGCTGGACGTTCGGGTACTCGCCGCGCAGCCACCGCACGAAGCCGATGAATGCCTCCGGACCGTCCGCGGCGTCCGGGTTGTGCTGGATGTAGACCGGACCGAAGTGGTTCGCGATCGCCTTCTCCGGGTTGCCGCCGAACGCCGTCTGGTAGTAGTCGACGACGATCTGCTTGTTGCGCTCGAGCTGGGTCTGCTCAGACATGGAAAAACTCCCTCTCCGGGATGGGGTTCCCAGGTGACGGAGCTGGAAGGAGCCTGGAGAGGCTTTAGCTGTGAGTAGCACCAGGGAACCCAGGAAATGATCAACTGGGTGTGCCCATCGCGTCTGAAGTGGCGGCCGGGGCAGGCGGGCCGACGCTGGTACTACTTTCTCTTGCCAGGCGCAGTGCGCCTGTACGAAAGGATCTTCCGCAAGGAGTACGGCGATTTCCTGTCGCACCAACCAAATTACCGATCTTTTCCAGCACCGCGACTCGCCGAAAGTCCCGACGCCGCGGGTCTTTCGACTTCGGCGGAGGGGGCGGCGCAGGTGGGTTCGGCCCTTCGTCTTCCCGCTGCTCGGAGGGCTTCCTCCCGTTGATCGTCTTGCCACCGTCCCAGCCGCGGCTGTCCGCGCCGACGGTCTCGGGGGGAGCGGACCTCACGGCGCAGTCGATATGGCCGAAGGCGAGTCCGCGGGCGAAGGGCGCGGTCGAAGTGCGCGCAAAGGTGGGTGGGTTCAGCGGTAGTGCGACCGCGAGCGAGGTTCACCACAGGGCACGGCGACCGGCCAATACTTGCACCTCTACGCAAAGATGCCGGCTCACTCCCCCGCGTACAACGGCAGCAGCACCCTGAACGTCGCTCCCCGCCCCGGCGCCGTGCGGACCTCGACCCGGCCGCCGTGGCCGCGTACGAGGGAGTCGACGATGGCCAGACCCAGGCCCGCTCCCCCGCCGGCGGGGCGGGCGCGGGACGTGTCGCCGCGGTAGAAGCGGTCGAAGACGCGCTCGGCCTGCGCGGCGCTCATCCCTGGGCCCTCGTCCTCGAACTCAAGGACCGCGAAGGCGCCTTGGGCACCGACGCCGATCCGTACCGCGGTGCCGGGGGGCGTGTGGGCCACGGCGTTGCCGACGAGGTTGGAGGTGACCTGGCGCAGCCGCGCCTCGTCGCCGAGGACCGGTGCGCCGCCGGGCGGGCCACCGTCGAGACCGGTGAGTGTGACCGTACGTCCGGGGTCGAGGGCGCGCAGATCGTGCAGGGCGTCGGCTGCCAGGGTGCGCAGATCCATCGGGGTGAGATGGAGGGGCAGCTCGGTGGCGGCGGAGCGGTCGTCCAGGCGGGCCAACAGAAGGAGTTCTTCGACGAGTTGGATGAGGCGGCCCGCCTCGCCTTCGATACGGCTCATCGATGCGTCGACATCGGCACGTTCGGGCATGCCGCCCATCCGGTACAGCTCAGTGAAGCCCTTGATGCCGGAGAGGGGCGTGCGCAGTTCGTGGCTGATGTCGGCGATGAAGCGGCGCATACGCTGCTCGGCGTCGGCGCGTGCGGCATCGCCGGCTTCGATGCGGTCGAGCATCCCGTTGAGGACCGCGGCCAGGCGCCCCAATTCGGTGCGTGGGCCTGCGAGTTCGGGGACTCGGTGCGTCAGGTCGCCTGAGGCGATGGCGGCCGCGGTCGTCTCGATCCGGCGCAGCGGGCGCAGCCCCGCGCGTACGGCGAACCAGCCGGCGAGGCCGAGGGCGCTCAGCACAATGCCGTCGATCAGCAGGACGCGTCGGGTGAGGCCGTGCATGGCGGCGTCGACATCGGCGCGCGAACCCGCCGCGACCACGCTGCCGGACCCCTCGCCGGCCGAGCGGGGGAGGGCCACGACGCGCCATTCGCGGCCGTCGCCGGAGCGGGCGTCGAAGGGTTCGCCGTCGCGTACCGCCACCTCGGCCGTGTCGAGGGCGGGGAGTTCGGGCGGGTCGTCCGCTCCGGGGCGGATCAGCCAGGTGACGGCGCCGTCGGGAGCCGCGTCCGCCACGTACATGTCCTTCATGAGTTCCCGCTCGACGGCGTCGCGCACCTGAGGGGCCTCGTCCCCGACCGTGTCCGGCAGCGCCGGCAGCCGCGCCGCTACGGCGGCGACTGAGGCCACGCGTTCGTCGAGCTGCTCGACGAGGTCGCGCTGGAGCTGGTCGATCAGCAATCCGGTGCTGGCCAGCAGGGCGGCGACCAGCAGCGCGAGGGTGAGCGCGAGGAGCCGGGCCCGCAGGGACACTCCCCTGCCCAGGCCCTTCACGGCTGCGGCCTGCGCAGCACGTAGCCGGTGCCGCGGACGGTGTGGATGAGCTTGGGCTCGGTGTTGTCGACCTTGCGCCGCAGATAGCTGACGTACGAGGCGACGATGCTGTCGTCGCCGCCGAAGTCGTAGTGCCAGACGAGGTCCAGGAGCTGTTCCTTGGACAGGACTTGGCCCGCGTGCTCCATGAGCACCTTCAGGAGGCTGAACTCGGTCGGCGACAGCGCGATGCCCGCTCCCCCGCGGGTGACCTGGTGGCTGTCCGGGTCGAGCACGAGATCGCCTACGACGAGTCGGCCGTCGGGCCGTGCTCCGCTCGTACGCCGGAGGATGGCGCGGATGCGCAGGATCAGCTCCTCCAGGTTGAACGGTTTGGTGACGTAGTCGTCGCCGCCCGCCGTCAGGCCGCTGATCCGGTCCTCGGCCGCGTCACGGGCCGTCAGGAACAGCACCGGCGGCGGAGCTTCGGCGTGCAGCGCCCGGAGTCTGCGGACGACTTCGAAGCCGTCGAAGTCCGGCAGCATCACGTCGAGAACGATCAGGTCGGGCCGGTCCTGGCGCACCGCGCTCAGCGCCTCGCTGCCCGTGGTCACCGCGCGCACCTCGAAGCCGGTCAGGCGCAGGCTCGCGGAGAGAAGTTCGCGCAGGGTGGGATCGTCCTCCACCACGAGGAGCTGTTCCGCCATCGTCGTATCACCGCCTTGCCGGTCCACTGCCTTGCCGGGTCCGTTGTCCGTTGTCCGTTCCCCGGTCGCTGCTCGATCTTCCTACGCGTCGCGCCTGCGGAAGGTGAGGAACGCGGCCACGAGCAGCACCGCCACGCATCCGGCCATCACCGCCAGACCCGGCCACGGGTCGAGAAGCGCCGGGTCGCGGTACGCGGTGACGATCTGTCCCCCGGCCGAGGGCGGCCAGTACGTGGCCGTCCAGTCGGCGAGCGGGCCCGGGAGGGTCGGACCGAACGCGGGGACGATCAGCATGGTCGCGAACATCGTGGTGACGGTGGCGGTGGTGCTGCGGATCAGGGTGCCCACCGTGAAGCCGAGCAGCGCCGCGAGGGTGAGATACAGGGCGCCGCCGCACACGGCACGCAGCGCGTGAGGATCGGACAGTGTCGCGTACGGAGCTCCGGCGCCCTCGAGGGCCGACTGTCCGACGACGAAGCCGACCACCATGGTGGCCAGACCCGCCCCGTACGCCAGCACGGCCAGGACGACCGCCTTCGCCGCGAGCACCCGGCCACGGTGGGGTACCGCGGTGAGAGTGCTCACGATGGTGCGGCTGCCGTACTCCGCGGTGACGACCAGGCCGCCGAGCAGCGCGAGCGTGACCTGGGCCAGCATGTAGCCCTTCAGGCTGGTGGCGAGGGGGTCGAAGACCGCCTGGTCCGCGGCCGGCATCGTGGCGTACTCGTCGCCGGCCGAGGCGCCGTTGAGGGACGCGAGGCCGACTCCGATCACGAGCGTGCCGAGGATGACCCACAGTGTGGAGCGCATCGTACGGATCTTGATCCACTCAGCGTGGACACAGTGGCGGAAGGTCGCCTTCTTCGGCCCGGCCGTGTCCGGGAGCGGACGGCCGGGTGTAGTGCGGCGAGTGATCACGCTGGTGAGGCTCATCAGACGGCTTCCTTGTTCCTTGCTTTGCCCGTTGCTTTGCCCGTTGCTTTGACCTCTGCCTTGCCCGCCGCGTCGCCCGTTGCCTTGTCCGCGGCGTACTCAGTGCTGTCCCGAGTCAGGCGCATGAAGACCTCCTCCAAGGAGGTCCTGCGCGGGGCGAGCTCATGGAGTTCCACACCGCGGGCAGCAGCCAGCGCACCGATCGCGGGGGCGGCGAGACCGGTGACCACCAGGGCGTCGCCGTCCCGGTGGACTCCCGCGCCCTCGGCCTCGAGGCGCCCGGCGAACTCGGGCGCCTGCGGGCTGCGCAGGACCACTTCCCGCAGGGAGTTGGCCTCGATGAACGCGGCCATGGAGGTGTCGGCGATCAGCCGGCCCCGGCCGATGACGACCAGGTGGTCGACGGTGAGTTCGACCTCGCTCATCAAGTGGCTGGACACCATGACCGCGCGGCCTTCGGCGGCCATCCGGCGCATCAACCCCCGGATCCAGACGATGCCTTCGGGGTCCAGTCCGTTCAGCGGTTCGTCGAGCACGAGCACCGGTGGATCGCCGAGCAGGGCCGCGGCGATACCGAGGCGCTGCTTCATGCCCAGGGAGTACGTACCGGCCGGGCGGCGTGCCACGGACCGGAGGCCCACCTCGTCGAGCACCGCGTGGACGCGGCGGCGCGGCAGCCCGTTGCCGGCCGCGAGCGCGAAGAGGTGGTGGTACGCGCTGCGGCTCGGCAGCAGCGCACCGGCGTCGAGCAGCGAGCCGACGGCCTTGAGCGGTACGGAGTGGGCCGCGGCCGCACGGCCGCCGATGGTGGCGGTGCCCGCGGTCGGGGCATCAAGCCCGAGGATCATCCGCATGGTGGTCGACTTCCCCGCACCGTTCGGCCCGAGGAAACCGGTGACCTCACCCGGCAGCACGCGGAAACTCAGCGAGTCGACGGCCGTCACCTCGCCATAGCGCTTGGTCAGCCCGCGAACCTCGATCATCACGTCTCCCGAAGGGTTGCCGGTCGGTGCGCACCGTGGCGGTGCGTCCGGGAGACAGGTTCACCGTGCTGTCTGGGAGCGGGGTGGGCGTCTCTGGGAGTTCCGTGTGAGTCGTAGGCGTGTCCATGCAGGTGGGAACCCTGCGGTCGGTTTCAGTCCGCGCCCGGCGAGCCGGACTCACACGGAACTCGCACCGCCCACATCGGCGATCACGACCATCGGCGTACGGGCATCCGCCTCGGCGAGCGTTCGCCCGTCAGGCGCCCACAGCGCGGCCCCGCCGCAGCCGGTCCAAAGGCCGGCCGCCCCCACGTGGTTGGCGAGCACGACGTACAGGCCGGCGCTGCGGGCGATGCCCGGGTACACGCTCGCTCGTTCACGGACGCCGTCGCCGGTGCCGTACAGCGAACTGGCCAGGTGCACATCACAGCCGTCGGCGGCGCAGCGCGAGGTGAGCGCGACGAAGTGGTTGTCGTAGCAGGTCGCGAGAGCGAACCGCAGCCCGCCGTAGGTGAAGCGCCCATCGCGACCTGCCGCGAAGACCTCCCGCTCGTGCTCGAAGAGGTGCTGCTTGCGGTACGTAGTGATCAGTTCGCCGCCCGGTCCGTACACGAAGGTCTCGATCGCGGGGCGCGGGCCGTCGGTCGGGGCGGCGCCGTTGACGACCGTGGCGATGCCGCTCGTACGCAGCGCGTCGAGGCGCGGGTCGTCGTGCCGGGTCAACAGGTCCGGGTTCTTGCCGATCGCTTCCAACTCGTAGCCGGTGAGCGCCAGTTCGGGGAACACGATCAGTTCGGCGCCCAGCGCCCGGGCCCGGGCGGCCTGGCCGACCATGGTGCGGACGTTGGCGGGGATGTCCGCGGGTGCGCAGGTGAGCTGGGCGGCAGCGATCTTCATCGGGCCAGGATCTCAGGCGTCGGCCGCATCAATTAATGAACGGGCATTTACAAACGAGCGGCGAGGGGCTAGTTTACGAATAGGCATTCACAAACAGACCGACGGACGGAGCGTGGCGTGGCCCGACCCCGCACCACCAGCGACGAAGCGATCCTTGCCGCCGCCGCCCGCGCTGTGGGCCGGCGCGGACCCGCCGGCCTGACGCTCGCCTCGGTCGCCGAAGAGGCCGGGCTCGCGCCGGCCACTTTGGTGCAGCGCTTCGGGTCCAAGCGCAACCTGCTGCTCGCTCTGGCCCGTCAAGGGGCGGCACACACCGGCGCGGTGTTCGACCACGTCCGCCGGCAGCACGACGCGCCACTGGTCGCGCTGCATGCCGCGCTGAGTGATCTGGCCTCGGGCGTACAGACTCCCGAGGAGATGGCGGGCCACCTCGGGTTCCTCCAACTGGACCTGACCGACCCGGAGTTCCGTACGCACGCGGCCGCGCAGGCGCACCGGATGCGTACGGAGACGGCAGCGTTGCTCTCGGACGCCGTCGCGGACCGTGATCTTGCCGCCGGCACCGACGTCGACGACCTCGCCCGCGGCGTTCAGATCACCTACAACGGCGCCCTGCTGCTGTGGGCCGTGGAGGGCGGCGACTGTCCGAAAGAACTGCTCCGCGACGAACTCGACCGCCTGCTGCGACCGCACCGCACCTGACGACCGACCGCAGTACCCACGGCACCGCACCGCACCCCACGACCGACCGCAGTACCCACGGCACCGCGCCCCACGACCGACCGCACCACAGCACCTGACGTCGCACCACATCACCGACCCAGGAGGACGCACACCATGACCAGCTCCCACCCCTTCATCGTCTCCGTCTTCATCGGCACCAGCTTCGACGGCTTCATCGCACGCGCCGACGGCGACATCGGCTGGCTGAACAGCCGCGCCGAGGGCGCCGGCGACTACGGCTACGACGCGTTCATGGCAGAGGTCGACACCGTCGTGATGGGCCGTGCCACGTACGAGGTGGTCATCGGCTTCGGACCCGAGATGTGGCCCTTCGCCGGCAAGACCGTGCACGTGCTGAGCACCCGCCTGGATGCGGACGTCGACGAGCGCGTCACCGTCCACCGCACCTTCGACCAGCTGGTGACGGCGCTCACCGAGCGGGGCGCCAAGCGCGTGTACGCGGACGGCGGACAGGTGATCCAGACGTTCCTGCGCGCCGGCCTCGTGGACGACCTCACCATCACCCGCGCCCCGGTCCTGATCGGCACCGGGCTCCCGCTCTTCGGACCGCTGGACGCCGATGTCGACCTCACCCACGACTCGACGCGTGTACTCGGCGCCGGCTTCACCCAGTCCACCTACCACGTGACCCGCTGACAGCAGTTCGTCGAGCGCAGGGCGCCGGCCGCCGTGATCACCGCGCGGACCGGCGTCTACCCTGCGGCCATGATGAAGCCGACAGGACTCGTGGTCTTCGACTGCGACGGCGGCCTGGTCGACACCGCACACCTCGCCGTACGCCTTCAGATCGCGCTCGGAGCGGAACTCGGCTGGCCGCTCACCGCCGACGAAGTGGTCGAGCGTTTCATCGGGCGATCCAAGGTGTCGATCATCGACCAGATCACCGAGCGGCTCGGCGCGGAGACAGCCGGGCTCTGGTGGAGCCGGCTCATCCAGCGCCACCGGGACGCTGTCGACCTCGGCATCGACCCGGTGGACGGACTGCCCGAGGCGCCCGCCGCCCTCACCGTGCCCCTCTGCGTCGCCTCCAGCGGGTCGCACGAGAAGAAGGGGGACACCCTGGGCCGCACCGGGCTGTACGAGGTGTTCGCCGGCCGGATCTTCAGCGCGAGCGAGGTGCGGCACGGCAAGCCCGCGCCGGATCTCTTCCTGCACGCCGCCCGTCGCATGGGTGTCGACCCGGCGGCCTGCGCGGTCGTCGAGGACAGTGGGCCCGGCGTCGCGGCGGCACGGGCGGCCGGGATGCGCGCCTTCGGTTACGCGGGAGGCCCGACCCCCGCCGAACGGCTCGAAGGCGCCGGCACCGTCGTCTTCCACGACATGCGCGAGCTGCCGGACCTGCTCGCCGTGCGGTGACGCTCGCCGGGGTCCCTGCCCCCCCCGGCTTCGGCCCCTCGGAGCACAGCCGCCCGTACCCGCCGAGGGGACACCCCCTACACACACGCCAGCCACGGCAGATACGCCGACGAGAACAGCTCAGCCCGGGACTGGCGGCGCACCGCCTCGTACAGCCAGGAACAGCTGCTGCGGGCCTCGGTGACGACATGCTCCGGATACCCGAAGCGCTGCCGGTGCACGTCGAATTCGTCCTCGTCCTCGATGTGCGGCTCGGCGCCCGGCAGCCGTACGACATCGAGGTCCAGGTCGACGATGCGCACCTCGGCGCCGTCCGCTGCCCACTGCGCGGGAGTGCTCACGTCGCAGTAGACCTCGGGGCCCGGCGGGCGGCAGAACGTGGCCGTCCACCAGGCGTGCCGCGGGACGCACAGCACGTACGGGAAGCGTGTGCTCCACCCGCCGCCCGCCGATTCCACGCGGATGCCCTCGGGGGTCGCGAGCCAGGTGCCGTGTACGTCGGCGCCGAGGCGTGTCGCCGTCCAGCGAGCGCTGAGGCGGCCGTCGTACTTCCGGAACCCGACGGTGACGTCGGTCATCGCGCCGCACCCCGTTCCGGGCCGACGGCATCGCGCCCGGCCACCCGCCCGTGCGGCTCAGGCACTCACGGTCCCCTCTCCCCGGCCCGGCAGCCGATTCGTCTTCGCCGCCTCGGCCTCGGCCTTGGCGTCGCTCACCGCTGCGGCCGCCTGCCGCGCGACCTGATCGGCCGCTTTCGCGGCGTCCAGCGACAGCGTCGAGCCCTCCTCGAGCTCACCGGCCCCGGTTTCGCTCCCAGCCAGGTCCACCTGCTCGGGGGCGGGCTGACCGCTGTTCGGCTGGTCGCCGAAGGCGCTGGTGACCGTGCGGATCGCTTCCGTCAGCTCGCCCGGGATCACCCAGAAGGTGTTGTTGTCGCTGCGGGCCAAGTGCGGGAGCGTTTCGAGGTACTTGTACGCGAGGACCTTCGCGTCCGCGTTGTTGCGGTGCACGGCCTGGAAGACGCGCTCCACCGCCTTCGCCTCGCCGTCGGCCCGCAGGATCATGGCCTGCTGGGTGCCCTGCGCCTCCAGGATGTCCTTCTGCTTCGTCCCCTCCGCGGTCAGGATCTTGGCCTGCCGCTCGCCCTCCGCGTGCAGGATGGCCGCGCGCTTGTCCCGCTCGGCCCGCATCTGCTTCTCCATCGCCTCCTTGATGGTGTGCGGCGGGTCGATGGCCTTGATCTCGACGCGGTTGACGCGGATGCCCCACTTGCCGGTGGCGTCGTCGAGGACCGTACGCAGCCGGGTGTTGATCTCCTCGCGCGAGGTGAGTGTCTCCTCCAGGTCCATGGAGCCGATGACGTTGCGCAGTGTGGTCACGGTGAGCTGGTCGATCGCGTGCAGGTAGTCGGCGACTTCGTAGGCCGCGGCCCGTGGGTCGGTGATCTGGTAGTAGAGCACCGTGTCGATGTTCACCACGAGGTTGTCCTCGGTGATCACCGGCTTGGGGTCGGAGGAGTACACCTGCTCGCGCACGTCGAGTTTGGTGTTGATGCGGTCCGCCATCGGCAGCACGAAGTTCAGGCCGGGCTGCAGCGTACGGCGGTAGCGCCCGAACCGTTCGATGTTGTAGCGACGCGCCTGCGGCACGATGCGCACCGTGGCGGCCACGAGGAACACGACGACGATCGCCGCCACGAGTATGGGGATGACCACCGGATCCATAGCTGCCTCCTCGTGATCGGTGCGGTCGTGCGCGGAGCTCTCGGCTTCCCGGTCTTCATGGCAGCAGCTCGCGTGGGTAGACGACGGCGGTCGCACCGTCGATCTCCATGACGTCCACGAGCGCGCCCACGGGGATCACATGGCTTTCGTCCAGGGTGCGGGCCGACCATTCCTCGCCGGAGATCTTGATCAGGCCGCGGGTCGCGGTGACTTCCTTGAGGACTTCGGCCCGCCGGCCGACCAGCGCATCGGTGCCGTCGCGCGCCAGAGGTGCCTGTTCGATCTGCCGCAGCGCGATCGGCCGGACGACGAGAAGCCCCGCGGCCGCTGCCCCACCGAGTGCGAGTAGCTGGCCGAGCAGGCCGATGCCCACACCGGACACCACGGCGGCGACCAGGGCGGCGCCGGCCAGCAGCCCGAACACCAGGGTCAGAGTGAAGAACTCCGCGACACCGAGCACCCCGGCTGCGAGCAGCCACACGAACCACGGCATGGAATCAGCCTCCCTCAGGGGGACCCGCTCCCCACGCTACGCCCCGGAACGCGGCCAGAACAGACTGATCGCGCGCCCTGCGGCGCCGCAGCGCGATCGATGCCCACCCCTCCCTGCCCGTCGATGTCACAGCGGGCCGCCCGGGTTCGTCACAGAAGTGAAAGGCGACAGTCGCCCCGACGAACCAGCGGAGGCAGTCCATGGCGGACCACGGATCCCCGGAGCAGACCGCGCAGACCGAGCACACAGAGCAGACCGCACAGACCGCGCACACCACCGATCACGTACACCCCACCGACCACACCACCGCGCGCAACAAGGAAGTCTTCCGGCGCTTCCACGACGTCGTGAACAGCCGCGACGCCGAGGCGATCGACAAGACGATTCAGGAGTACGTCGATCCCGAGGTCGTCTTCCACGCGCCGGTGCCGACCGAGCTGCCCGGCCTCGAGGCGTTCCGCCGGGTGTGGCCGACGCTGCTGCGTGCTTTCCCCGACATCCAGGTCCACATCGAGGACCTCATCGCCGAGGGCGACAAGGTCGTCGCACGGAACACCGTGACCGGGACCCACCTGGGCGACTACCGCGGCCTCGCGCCGACCGGGCGGCCCGTCAGGTACGACGAGATCTTCATCTTCCGCTTCGCCGACGGCCGTATCGCCGAGGCATGGGGCGTCGTCGATGTCCTCGGCCAGTTGCGGCAGTTGGGGGCGATGCCCGGCTGAGCGGGGCCCAAGGCGCCCTAGGATCGGGCGCTATGACCTCCGCGCTGATCCTCATCGACCTGATGCCCCGCATCATCGGCCTGCCGCTCGCCCCGCACTCCGGCGAGGACGTCCTCGCGCGCTGTCGCGAGTTGGCCACGTCGTTCCGTACGAGCGGACGGCCGGTGGTCCAGGTGCGGGTGGATCGCCCGAACGTGGCTGAGCAGCCGCCCGGCAGCGATTTCGCCGAGCGCCTCGTGCACGACGGCGACATCGTGGTGGTCAAGCGCACCATCGGCGCGTTCTACGGCACCGGCCTGGACGAGCAGTTGCGCAAACGGGACGTGGACACCGTTGTGCTCGCCGGCCTTGTCACCACGATGGGCGTCGAGTCCACCGCGCGCGCCGCGGCGGATCACGGCTACGAGGTGGAGTTCGTGACGGACGCGATGTCCGGCCTCGCCGCGGACGAGCACGAGTTCGCCGTGTCGCGCACGTTCCCGCGCTTCGGCGAGGTGCGGAGCACCGCCGACTACCGCTGACGCCGGCTGCTCCGCCCAGGACGTGCGCCGTCTCCGCCCGGACCTGCGCCGTCTCCGCCTAGGACGTGCGGGGGCGCACCTCCAGCGTGAAACCCTCCGGCTTCATCGTGAGCAGTTCGGTCACCTTCAGTTCGTACGAGGGATCGCCGGACAGGTCGTAACGGTGCAGCAGGAGCCCGAGCACCAGGATCGCCTCGTGCAGCGCGAACTGGCGGCCGATGCAGGCGCGCGCACCCGTCCCCCAGGGCTTGTAGGTGTGGGCGGGACGGGCGCGCACCTCTGCGGGCGCGAAACGGTCCGGGTCGAACGCCTCCGGGTCCGGGCCCCAGACGGACGGATCGCGGTGCAGGGCGGGGAGCAGGACGAGGGCCCAATCGCCCTTGCGCATTGCGTACTTGCCGTCGAGGACGGTGTCCTCGCGTGCTTGGCGGGCGTAGGCGGGGGCGGTGGGCCACAGGCGCAGGGCTTCGTCCAGTACGCGGCGGAGGTAGCGGAGTTTGGGGATCTGCTCGAAGGCCGGACTGGGCGGCACCTCGCCGGGCGGTCCCCAGAGGGCGTCGACTTCGGCGCGGGCCCGGGCGAGGACTTCGGGGTTGCGGGCCAAGTAGTACAGAGCGAAGGAGAGGGCGCCCGAGGTGGTCTCGTGGCCCGCGACCAGGAAAGTGATCACCTGGTTGCGGATGTTGACCTCGTCCAGCGGGAGGCCGGTCTCCGGGTGACGGGTGTGCAGCATCAGGCCGAGCAGATCGTCCGTGCGTTCGTCGCCCGCGGTGCGCCGGGCGCGGATCACGTCGTCGATGATCTCGGTGAGGTACGTGAGACGTTCGGCGTTGCGGCGGTCCGCGCCCCGGGCGAGCAGGTTCCCGAGACCCGGCAGGCGGACCGTCTGCCGCTGCGCGTGGCGCAGGGCTCCGGTCATGGCCGTGACGAACGGGTGCGGTGCCGTGCGGTCGAAGGACCCGAAGTCGTAGCCGAAGCCGGTGCGGGCGATGGTCTCCAGAGTCAGCTTGGTCATGTCGGCGGCCACGTCCACCGGTCCTGCGGCCGCGTCCCAATGGGTCAGCAGACGATGGGCCGTCTCCCGCATGACGGGGTGGTAGGCGCGCATCGACGACTGGGTGAAGGCGGGAGCCAGGATGTCGTGCGCCGCCTGCCAGTTGGGCTCGTGGCTGTACGCGGTGAACAGGCCGTCGCCGCCCAGTCTGCGCAGCGCTTCGATGCCGAGGCCTACGTGTTTGGCGAAGCGGCTCTCGTCGGAGAGGTCGGCGGCCGGTCCGGCGCCGCTGACGAAGACGATCTCCTTGTCGAAGATCTTCCGTACGAACAGGGGTGAGCCGAGTTCGCGGGCGATCCGCACGGAGTCCTGGACCGGTGTGCGGGGCGAGACGCCGAGGATGTCGCCGAGCACGGGGACGCGGCGGGGCGGGTGCGGTATCTGGCGGGTGTCCACGGCGCGGAATCTACCTTTCCTAGCGAGGTGGTCATGCCCATCACCCTCTCAACTTGCCGCGTCCCTCTGCGAGTCAGCGAGTCTGTGAGCCTGTGCGTCTATGAGCCCGTGCGTCTATGCGTCTGCCAGTCAGCACCCTTGCCGCACCACCTCAACTCTCATTATCTTGACGCCGAGATTCCTTGGTGGAGCGGAGGGAAGACGTGGCTCCGGAAACGCTCGGCTGCGGCCTGGTCGGCCTGCATCACGTGCAGCTCGCGATCCCGCCGGGCGCCGAGGGCATCTGCCGTGAGTTCTGGGGCGGCGTTCTCGGCATGACCGAGCTGGAGAAACCACCGGTGCTGGCGGCGCGCGGCGGGTGCTGGTTCCGGGGTGGGGGTCTGGAGGTGCACTTGGGGGTCGAAGAGGACTTCCGCCCGAACCGGAAGGCCCATCCGGGCATCCTCGTGACCTCGCTGCACGCACTCGCCGAGCGGCTGGAGGACCACGGGGCGAGTGTCACCTGGGACGACAACTTCCCTGGCCACGACCGCTGCTACGCGTTCGACGCGGTGGGCAACCGGCTCGAGTTCCTGCAACCCACTGCGAGGGCCACCGTCGCTTGACCCTGGCGCCCGCACCGCTCTGTCCGCCACGCGGCCCGTTGTCAGTGGCGGCTGCGAGACTTCCCGCATGAACGCACCGGCGCCCAGCGAACCGCCGCCCGAAGCACCAACCCCCCATGCACCGACCCCCAAGGAAGACCTGCTCGAATATCTGCAGGCGGCCCGGGATTCCCTTGTGTGGAAGCTGGACGGGCTGTCCGAGTACGACGCGCGAAGGCCGCTGACGCCCACGGGGACGAATCCGCTGGGCCTGGTGAAGCATCTGACGGGTGTGGAACTGGGCTATTTCGGCGACTCGTTCGACCGCCCGTACTTCCAGGGCGATCCGCCGCCGTGGTGGTACACGGAGGTCGGCGACGACCCGCACGCGGACATGTGGGCCACCGCGGACGAGTCGCGCGCGGAGATCATCGCGTTGTACCGGGCCGCGTGGGCGCACGCCGACGAGACCTTCGCCGCACACAGCCTCGATGCGATCGGCCGTGTGCCGTGGTGGCCGGAGCACCGGCGGGCCACGACGCTGCACCACTTGATCGTGCGGGTGCTCTCCGACACTCAGCGGCACGCCGGACATGCGGATATCGTGCGGGAGTTGATCGACGGAGCGGCGGGCTGGACCCCTGACAGGAACAGCTTGCCCACCACCGATGCGGCTGAGTGGCAGACACATCGGGAGCGAGTCGAGCAGGCGGCCAAGGCCGCGGACAGCCGGTGAGCCGGGGCGGCTTCAAGGAGGGGGACACCATGCGTGCGCTGTCGGTCATCCGCGGAGACGCGACCGATCCGCAGGCCAAGGGCCAGAAGATCATCGCCCATGTGTGCAACGACCTGGGCGGCTGGGGCAAAGGCTTCGTCCTCGCCCTGTCCCGCCGCTGGCCCGAGCCCGAGCGCGACTACCGCCGTTGGCATCGCGAGCGGTCGAAGAACGACTTCGGGCTCGGTGCGGTCCGTCTCGTCGAGGTCCGCCACGACATCCACGTCGCCAACATGATCGGCCAGCGCGGCATCCGCACCGGCAGCGCCGGCCCACCGATCCGCTACGACGCCGTACGCCGGTGCCTCACCGCACTCGCCGGGCACGCCGCGGAGCAGGGCGCATCCGTTCACATGCCGCGCATCGGATGCGGCCTCGCCGGCGGGAAGTGGGAGCGGGTCGAGCCGCTCATCGTGGAGGAGCTCTGCGCGCGCGACATAGCGGTGACCGTGTACGAGCAGGGGTGAGCGGCTACCGATACGGCTCACCCCTGCCCTATGCGCTGTCGGGCCGCCCCGTGAGGGGCCGCGGCGTGCGGCCGGGGCGGGACTGGCGGACCATGGAGTCTGCGTTCGTGTCCGCGGGAAACGCCGAGGAGGTCGTCGTGGGATTGGACGACTCCCTCCCCGAGCCGCTCATCTCGGCAGATGCCGACGAGGCCATCGCGGCGGAGCCGGCCCGTACCGCCTCCCGTCTCGCCCGCGAGTACCGGATCCTGCATCAGATCGTGGCGGGCACGCACGCCGGTATCTCGGTGATGGACACCGACCTGCGCTACCTCTACATCAATCCCCGGATGGCCCGCATGAACGGGCTTCCGGCCGAAGCGCACCTGGGGCGGACCCTGCGCGAGGTGCTGCCCGGCGTCCATCGGCCCGACGCCGTCCTCCACAAGGTCCTCGCGGACGGGAAACCCCGTGAGCTGGTCGGCACGGGGCATACGCAGGTCGATTCGCCGTACGAGCGTCGAGAGTGGCGGGTGACCTACCACCGCATCGAGGACGAGCGCGCCCGGATCATCGGCATCGCCGGGATCGGTCTGGAGATCACCGAGCCGCGCCAGTACCTGCACGGCCTGGAGCGGGCCCATCAGCGCATGGCACTCCTCGACACCGCCGCCACCAGCATCGGCACCACCCTCGACGTCGAGTCCACCTGCAAGGAGGTCGCCGATTTCGTCGTGCCCGGACTCGCGGACGCCGCCTCCGTGGACCTCTTCGACGAGGACCGGCCCGGCCACCGCCTGCACTCCGAGCCCGGGGTGATGCGCCTGCGCCGCATGGCCTTCACCGCACCGCCCTACCTCGCCAAGTCCCTCGCCCGCCTCACGGACCTCGAGGGCTTCGTGGAGTACGACGCGAGCTCGCCGCTGCGCACACGCCTGGAGAGCGGCCTCCCCTGGGTGCACAACCTGCGGGCCGACCCCACGCTGCCCGGCGACGACGGCGGCCGCTACGCACGGCGGCTGGCCCAGTACCTTGCCGCGGGCGTCCATTCCGCGCTCGTGGTGCCCCTCGCCACCGAGTCACGCCAGCTCGGCATGCTGTCGATGGTGCGCTGCGCGCCCGCGCCTGCGTTCACCCGTGAAGACACCGCGGTGGCCCAGGAGTTGGCGGCGCGCGCGGCTCGCGCGCTGGAGCGTTCTCTCCAGTTCGCCCGCGAGCACACCATGGCTCTGGAACTGCAGCGGGCGCTGCTCAGCGAGCCCCATCTGCCGAACCCCAACGTGGAGACCGCCACCCGTTATCTGCCCGCCACCGACGGCACGCTGGTCGGTGGCGACTGGTTCGACATTCTCGCCCTGCCCCGGAACCGCAATCTGCTCGTCATCGGCGATGTCATGGGCCATGGCGTGGAAGCCGCCGTCGCGATGAGCAACTACCGCTCCATGGTGCGGGCCATGGCCGCCGCGGAACTCCCCCTGGACGAAGTCCTCTTCCACGCCGACCGTATGGTCGCCGAGTCGGGATTCGAACGCGTCGCCACCTGTCTGCTCGCCCTCGGCGACCCGTACACCGACACGGTGACGTACGCCAATGCCGGCCACCTGCCGCCCCTTCGGCTTTCGCCCGCCGGCGACACCGAATTGGTGCCGGTCCCCGCCGGCCCGCCGCTCGGCACCGGCCTCGGCGGATACACCACCGTCACCAGGCCGGGACTGCCCGGCGGCACTCTGATCTTCTACACCGACGGACTGGTGGAACGCCGCGACGAAGACATCGACACGTCGCTCCATCGGCTGACCCGCCTGCACCTGCGCCCGCAGGACACCCTCGACCAGATCCTCGACGCGGTCCTCGCCCAACTGACCGACGGCCCGGCCAGGGACGACATCGCCCTGATCGCGGCCCGCCCCTGCCGGCCCCGCCAAAGCTGATCCGCGTTCCGGTCCCCGGCGGCTCGTGCCACACGTTCAAGGACACCGCAGCCGGTCGCCGGTGACCGGTGGGCCCTCGAAGCCCGTGCGGTCGTACACCACCGGCACCACCGTGCGTCCGCCCCTGCCGACCTGTACCTCGATGGTCCGGCCGAGCCCGCGCACCATCCGCAGCCGCGCCTCGGGCAGGGCGGCGTGCAGTGCCTCCGCACGCCGGGCGGCCGAGGGTCCGTAGAAGATCAGCGTGCTGTCCTGGTCGTGCGGCAGCGCGTGGCGGGGCTCGCCGCTCAGGACGGTGAAGCCCATGCGCAGCAGCGCGAAGCCGATCGCCCCGTCGGATACCCGCAGCTGGATCGCCGGCAGCGGAACACCCACCGCGGTCGCGCCCGTCGGTTGAATGCGCCGGTCGCCGGTGACGGGGCGGTCCGCGCGCAGGGCGGACCAGAGCGCGTCGGAGCGTTCCCGGTCCCACAACACGGTGGAGCCGTGGCCCGGGACGCGGTGGTCGGCGTCGGCGACGGGGACGTTCGTGAACTCGGCCTGCTCCGGGCGCAGTCGGCCCACGGTCAGGGCGAGTGCGGCCAGTTCCGCCGGGGTGGTCCCCGGGTCCGTGCGGATCAGTCCGTGCAGCGCACCGACGGTCGCGACGGCCCGCGCCGGGCTGTCGAGGGCGCCCGAGTGCCGCAGCCGGTCGAGCAGTCCGGACACCAGGCGCTGCTGGCGGCGGACCCGGCCGCCGTCGCCGGGCGGGTTGACGTGGCGGGCCCTGACGTAGCGCACGGATTTGTTGCCGTTGATCCGGTGAGTGCCCGGGGTCAGGCGCAGTCCTGCAGCCCGGTCGTACACCATCTTCTCGGTGCAGACCGTGGCGCCGCCGAGGCGGTCGATCACACCGGCGAACCCCTCGAAGTCGGTCTCCATGTAGTGATCGATCCGTACGCCCGTGGCCTGCTCCACTGTGCGCCGAGTGAGGTCGCCGCCGCCGTGCTGCCAGG
Source organism: Streptomyces sp. N35 (assembly GCF_016464295.1). Taxonomy (NCBI): domain Bacteria; kingdom Bacillati; phylum Actinomycetota; class Actinomycetes; order Kitasatosporales; family Streptomycetaceae; genus Streptomyces; species Streptomyces sp. N35. The sequence continues at coordinate 19,683 of NZ_JAEIMH010000010.1, forward strand.
CGGCGTTGATCTTCCCGGAGTGGCGCGGGTGGTCGTGCGCGGCGTACTCCACGTACGAGTCCCGCAGCACCGAGACCACGCTCAACCGCTGTTCGTCCTCGGAGAGATGGGCGAGCATCATCACGTCCGTGCAGTCGCAGGCGACACCTCCCACGTGCAGCCGGTTGCGCTGTTCCACGGTCAGACCGGAGCGGCTGTCGAGGCCGACGAGCAGGATGTTGGTGCCGTCGCTGCCGGGGGTGTCCAGGATGCGGCCGGAGCGGTCCGGATGACGGTCGGACTCGTCCGATCCCCGTACCGGCTGGCCTGCCGCGGCCGTCACTGTGCCGCCCGCGAGGGTGGCCAGGAGCACGGCGGAAGTCAGTAGGCGGCGCATGCCAGCACGCTGCCGCACCGGTGGCTTCGCCGCCGCCGGGAGTGCGCCACACGGCGGAGCGTTGCGCTCCCGGCTGTCCGAGGACACCGCGCCCCTGGGAGGAGGCACGGCGCGCGTACGGCTAGACCGTCAGCGCCTGGGCGAGGTGGCCGGCGAGGGCGGTGAGCCGGTCGAGTTCGGGTCCGCCGCGAGCGCGCCGGAACCCGTGCCGGCGTGCCCAGTAGGCGGCTTCGACGGCATGGAGCTGCGCCCAGCGGCGCACCCGCTCGGGTTCCAGCTCCGCCGCATCCGCGAAGAGCTCCAGCACGCGGCGGACTTCTCTGCCCGGGTCGTCGGCTGCGATGAATACCAGCCCCATGGACTTCAGAAGCGTGCCGCCGTCCCACGCGGGATCTCCCACATATCCCTTGGGATCGACGGCGAGCCAGGGCTCCCGCTCGGCGCGCAGGATATTGCGCGGATGCAGATCGCCGTGGATCAGCACGTCGGGCTGTACGGGACCGAGTTCACGCACGGTCGCCAACGCGGCCTCGACCACCCGGCCGGGCAGGGCGGCCTCGAACTCCTCGGCGTCGACGAGCAGTCGGCGCTCCCACTGTCCGGCCCTCTCGCTTTGCCGCGGCAGCCCTGCGGGGGCGGGCACGGCCAGGCGTCTGCTGATCCGGCCGGCGACCACGACCATCTCCTCCGGGTCGGCGCTCTGGGCGAGGGTCGAGGGCCGCGCACGCTCGAGCAGCATGGCGTACAGCTCGTCGTCCCTCGCGTACAGCCGTACGGCACCGCGCCCGCCCCAGGCGGCGAAGGCGTCGGGCTCGTGCACGTTGCCCGGATGCGGAAAGGACACCTTAAGGACGGCAGGCCCCGCATCGGTGCTGCGCACCGGCACGATGACGCCTACCCCGCCGTGCATCACCGCCCCGTCCGGTACGCAGCCCCAGCCCTCCAGCAACTCGTCGACGATATGCGGCAGTCGGGCCACCCAGGCGGCGCCCCGTTCCCCTTCGCGGGCGACGGTGCTCTGAGCGAACTCCTCCGGAATCTCGATCATCCCGGCACCGTAGCGCCGTGACCGCATACGTACGGGTGACCTGCGGCAGGGGCCGAGGTACGCCTCGATCCCGTTGGCCCCAGGGCGCGCGGGTCCGCGCCGGATTCCTGGTCACGGCACCCCGTGCTCGCCTGCGCGGTGCGATGCCGCACACGTCGCTTGACCTCAACCTTGGTTGATCTTGCATGCTCCGTGTGTTCGCAGTCGACGGGCAACAAGAGGGGGCACCATGCGAGTCGTCCAAGTGCACCGTTTCGGAGGGCCGGAGGAGTTGGTCGCGGGGCGCGCGCCGGATCCGGACCGGACCGGGCCAGGTCGTGGTGGATGTGGCGGTGGCCGGCATGACCTTCGTCGAGACGCAGATCCGGCGCGGCACCGACCCCTGGCATGAGCCGCCCCGACTGCCTTACGTTCCGGGCGGTCTGGTGGCCGGCCGGGTGAGCGCCCTGGGGCCACGGGTGGACGCCACGTGGCTGGGTCGGCGTGTCCTCGCGGGAACGGGTGAGACCGGCGGTTTCGCGGAGCGGGCGGTGGCATCGGCCGCCGACCTGTTTCCGGTGCCGGACGGTCTGGGCCTGCCCGAGGCGGTCGCCCTGTACAGCGACGGCAGCACGGCGCAGGGCCTGGCCGAGCGGGCACACCTGCGCCGCGGTGAGTGGGTGCTGGTCGAAGCGGCGGCCGGCGGAGTGGGCAGCCTGCTGGTGCAGCTCGCCCGGATCGCGGGCGCGCGGGTGATCGGCGCCGCCCGTGGCCGGCAGAAGCGGGACGCGATCAGGAAGTTGGGGGCCGACGCGGCCGTCGACTACTCCGCGCCGGACTGGACCGAGCGGGTGCTCGAGGTCACGGAGGGCGCGGGCCCGGACGTCGTGTTCGACGGCGTGGGAGGCACGATCGGACGCGCCGCGTTCGAGGTGACGGCCCGGGGCGGGCGGTTCTCGGTGCACGGGGCCGCCGGCGGCGGGGCCACAGTGATCGATCCTGCGGAGGCACACGCCCGAGGCGTCGAGGTCATCGGCATCGAGCAACTCTTCGGCTTCGGTCCGCACGTCCCGCGCTGGGCGGAACAGATCATGTCCGAGGCGGCGCGAGGGCTCGTACGACCGCTCATCGGGCAGACCTTCCCGTTGGAGCGGGCCGCGGAGGCACATGCGGCGATCGAGAACCGCACCGCCCTGGGCAAGACCCTGCTGCTGATCTGAGCGGAGAACGCGGCACTCTGCCCTCGGCAGACATCCATGCGCGGCTACGCGCCCAGCGGCTCGGACCGCGCCGCCTTCGAGCAGGCGCAGGCTCTGTCCGACCCCTGTGGGCCTGCGTCCGGACGGAGCGCTGGACGCAGGCCGCGTGACGGGTCAGGAAGAGCGCTGCATCCGGCGCCGCACGGTGTACGCCGTGGCGCCGAGGCCCACGGCCACCAGAGCCGCGCCGGCCGCGATCGTGCCCGGGCCCGCGTCCTCGAAGGAGCCGCCGAGACCGCCGCGTACGCCCTGCGGGGTGGTGGAGGTGCCGGTCACCGTGAAGGAACCGGTGTACTTCTGGCTGGGGTTGGAGACGTCGCAGACCACCGTGACGGTGTACGTGCCTGCCTTGGCGCCGCTGAAGACGTTCGAGGTGCCGCTGACCTCGCCGGCGCCCCCGACGGCCGACAGGGACGCGGTCGGGAACGCGTCCGAGTAGGCGCGGGCCGAGGCGGTGGGGTTGGCGCTCGCGCAGCCGGACGCCCCGATGCGCACGGACTGGCCGGGGGCCGCGCTGCTCGGGGTCACCGCGACCGCGCCGGCCTCGACCGCCTGGGCCGTCGGGCCCGCCAGTCCCAGGGCGGCTCCGGCAAGGAGGGTCCCGACGGCCAGAGTTCTTGCGTACATGGCGTACCTCGTTCTCAGTCCTGTGCCCTTAGCCCCCGGACTGACCGAGTCACAGCGTTGGCACCTCGTGAGGCAGCCCGCTGCTTGCGGGTGCCACGTCCAGCCGAACGCAACACGCCGAAGCCCGCACCTCGGGCCCCCCGAACGATGGAACGCCGCACCACGGTTGGCCGAACGTCACCCCTCGGCGGTCACTTCGGCGGGTCCTCCCCCACAAGCCCGTCCACGGACTCCCTGATGAGGTCGGCGTGCCCGGCATGGCGGGCGTACTCCTCGAGCAGGTCGAGGAGGATCCGGCGCAGGTTGAGGCGCTCTTTGCCGCGCGTCACGTAGGCGCCCAGCTGGTCGAGGCCGCCCTGGGCGAGCGCCTTGTCGACGATCGCGCGCGAGCGGGCCACAGAGTCCCGCCACAGGGTGAACAATTCGGCCGGGGTGTGGTCGGCAGCCGTGCGGAACGCCCAGTCGGGGTCGCTGTTCCAGTCCACGGAGTCCCAGGGTTCGCCCGCGGGGGCGGCGAGCCACAGTCGGGTGAAGTGACCGTCCTCGACGTGGGCCAGGTGCTTGAGCAGTCCGCCGAGGGTCACGGCGGACCGGCCCAAGGTGGTCTGGAGTCCGGCCGCGTCCAGGCCCGAACACTTCCACTCCACGGTGGACCGCTGGCGCTCGAGTGCCCCGAGAATCGCTTCGGCCTCGCTGCCGGCGGCAGGTGGATCGGGCCAGCTGTCCGCATCGAATGCGGTGTGATCGGTCATGCCGAGGCACGCTACCGAACAGGCCCTGGAGTTACGGAAGTTCGGGGGACAGAAGTCCGGCACCCGTCGAACGGCGGGCGGCTCAGAGGCAGAGGATCCGTTCGCTGCTGCCGGGCCACCGCTCCACCTGCCCGCCGGGCGTGCGCACGTAGACATCCTTCTCGTCCTTGGCCAGCCACAGTTCGCGCCCGTCGTGCCGCCAGCCGGTGTCGACCGCGTCGGCGGGCAGCTTCGTATCCCCGGTGTACGAGGAATGGAGCCGGTCGATGTCGGCCAGGGCGCCTTCGGGGTCGCGGTAGTAGCCGCGCCCGTCCCTGCCCTCGCCGAGTGTGAGGAACTCCGCCGACTGCCAGTCACAGTGCTCGGGCCCCATCGCGCTGTGCACCTTGCGGGTGTCCACCGCACGCCCCCTCGCGTCGGACCACACCCTCAGGGCCAGGTCGTCCCGTTCACGTGCGCCGTACTCGGACGGGTCGCACAGCGCGTAGGTCTCGACGGTCCAGCCGTCCGTGCCCCGCACGTCCTCGGCGGCGATCATCCCGGCGCGGGTGCGGCCGTCGATGTCGTACGAGAAGAGCACCCGCTTGTCCTCGCGCTTCTCCACGCGGTAGCCGCGCTCCGGAGCGATCTGCCAGGACGGGTCCTGGTCCAGATGCTTCTGCAGCGCCGCCTCTGCCGATTCCGCGCTGACGCTGCTCCCGCGGTCGTGCGGGGATCCCGCCTCGAACGGGTCCCCCGCGCATTCGAGGGTCCCCAAGGCCGCGCCCCCGCCCTCCAGCGGACTGTCCTCCCCGACCCAGCCGGGCGTGGGTGCCTTGAGCGGGCCGTCGTACGCGGGCGGCGCGGACACCGCGGACTCCGGCTTCGTGACCAGACCCTCCGAGATGTCGGTGCCTCCGCACCCGCACAGCGCGATGACGCCCGCCGCAACGGCGGCGACCCCTCTGCCAGTCCGCATTCCACTCCCCCGTCTCCCGGTTGTTCACCGCTTGGACGCGGACCGGGTATGAAACGTTCGGCCCCCGACGCAGGCCGCGCCCAAGTCACCCGTCGGGACTCCGGCGCGGCCTGTGTGTGGGGCTACTTCGCGCCCGGTTCGTCCTTCGCGAGGCCCGGCTTCAGCGGCATGTTCTGGCCGGGTACGAACGCCGCGTTGATCTGCAGGCTGATCGCGTGCTCGTCGGGCGCGATGGTGACGCCGAGCACCTCCTTGAAGAGCTTGGAGTACGGCTCGGACATCTTGAACTTCCAGTCGAGGGGGCCGGCCGAGAACTTGCCGTCGTTCATACGGGGGTTGATGAGGTCGGTGTAGAACTCGGCGGTGTTGTAGTGGGCCATCTCGATCATCATCGGGGACCGCTTCTCGTCCACGTAGATGTTGCCGCTGGCCTTGGTGATCAGGGGGAAGTCGTGCAGCCAGAACCCGTCCGTGCGCAGGGAGCGGCCGGTCTTGGTGTTCGTGAACTTCCAGCCGCCCGGGTACCAGATCCGGCCGTTGACGAAGTTGATGTTGCTGTACCCCTCGGCGCCGACCGGCGTCCACAGGCCGGCGCCGTCCTTGAGGACGCCCACCGGGCAGATCCCTTCAGCCTTGACGCCGACCCGCTTGAACTCGGCGAGCAGCGCGGGCGAGAGAGGCAGGCTGCCCGTACCGGACTGGGCGAAGAACCAGAAGGACGTCTTCTTGTCCGGGGCGTCGTCGTAGTAGTGCCCGGCGGGCTTGTCCTTCTGCCCGGTCGGCGGGTTGTAGAAGGACGGCAGGCAGTTGGTGGCCGCGGGGTTCCCCTTCGGGTACTCGGGGTCGGCCCCGGCGGCAGATGCGGCCGTGACGGGCAGGGACAGCAGGGCAGCGGCGGTGATGGCTACGGTCGTTCCGGCGAATCTCACGGGTGTCTCCCAGGGCGTGGCGGACCCCCCTCGGTCGTGAGCACCACTCAACGGGGAGCCGCGGCGGGGCGGCGCGCTGATGCGGCCGTTGGGATGAGTTCCGTGGGGGTTGCAGGCACCCGAGCCGGCCTGGATAAAGTTCCACGATGTCCTCGCTCAGGCTTCGCCATTCCGCCCGCGGCCTCATCCTCGACCCTGCCGACCGCATCCTGCTGTGCCGCTTCGACAACCCCGATCTGGTCGTGTGGTCCACGCCGGGCGGTGGCGTCGAGCCAGGCGAGACGGTGCGCGAGGCTCTGCGCCGTGAGCTGCTTGAAGAGGTCGGCCTGACACTCGACCACGAGCCGCCCCACGTATGGCGTCGCCAAGTCCTCGTGGCCGGCTACGGGCCGGGCTACGACGGGGCGCTCCAGGACTACTTCCTCGTCCGCACCCACGCCTTCGACGCGGCGGGCACCTTCACCGAGGAGCAGCTGGCCGCCGAAGGCATCGCGGAGTTCCGCTGGTGGAGCCTGAAGGACATCACCACCCACCGCGGCACCGCGGTCTTCGCCCCACGCGATCTCGCCACACCGCTCTCGGCCCTGCTCACCGAGGGCGCCCCGGAACATCCGGTGATCCTCGGCCTGTAGGCGCGCCTGCTGCCGCATGGCACGCCGACCGCCATGGACTGTCAGGCCGAGGTCGAGTCACCCGAACTGTGGGAATTCCTGGGCTCGTTGCGGCATGTCGAGGACCTCTCGGAGGCCGTCCAGGTGGGGCCGCGCGTCACCGGCGAGTTCCTTGAGCCCGGCGACCGCCCGGAGCCGGGCACAGGGCTGACCGCGGCCGTCGCCGCGGTGGACCGGCAGCGGCGCACGATCCTGCTGCGTCCCGTACAGCCCGTACGGTGCTGCGCACCCGGCAGACCGCCGCCACCGGTCATCTGCTCAGCCGATGAGCGTCGCCGTGAAGCTGCGCCCGTAAGCCTGGTGGACGTCCACGTCCACGCGCGTGCCGCCCGGCACGGGGCTGATCCGGATCCCTTCGTCCGCCTCGTCGAGCCGGAGCCGACGCCCGCGCAGCACCACCGAGATCGTGTCCCGGCGCATCGTCGGGTCCGAGACCGCGATCGAGGTACGGCCGCGGCGCTCGCGCCGGACGAGGACCGACGCGGGGCCGTCCACGCTCACGCCCGCGGCGTGGTGGCGGCCCCGCGTAAAGGAGTTGAGGCCGAGCAGGTGCAGGCCCGAGTGCTCCACGGCCTGCAGGCGCGTGGAGTTCGAGACGACCTTCAGGGGGCCGCGGTCCGTGTACACACGCAGGGCGGAATCGGACGCGTCAGGCACCAACGCATAGGCCAGCGCGGCCGGTTCGGCGCCCGCCGCGTGGTCGTGGACCGCCGAGAAGACCGAGCGTGTGACCGGCGTGTCGGGGTTGGATGTACGGACGACACGCCGACTGCGCGTCACATTCTCCAGTCCGACGCGCACCGGCCCGCCGTCGAGGAAGACATAGCCGACCGCGCTCCCCCGGGTGCCGTTCGCCCAGCGCAGCCAGGACAGTTCCGCCTCCCCGGGCCCGGTGAAGGGCGTACCGTCGCGGCGTCCGCCCGTGACGGTCACCTCGTCGCCTGCCCGTGCCGTCCGCGCGTCCACCGTCGTCGTTCCCGCGCGTCCTTCGGCCCCGCCCACGCCCGCCGCCAGCACCACGATCTCGTCGTCGAGCAGGAACCACGACTTCGTCGCCGTCGCATTGCGGTAGACGACGAAGTCGTCCGGCAGCAGATCCCGGTCCGGTACGCCCACATCGCCGGACTGCACCATCGCCGCCGCCCCGTACGTACCGAGCACCGCGCCTCCGCTGTGGTCGGCGAGGCCGCGCGGGAAGTAGACGTAGGCGTTCTGTGATTCCGACGAGGGCGTGAAGTTGAGGGGGTGGCCGGGGTTGTCGTAGAACGCCTTGCCGTACAACTCCGGGACGGTGCGCCGCTGTTCGACCGGTGCGGTCACCCCGGCGAGTCCGTACGGCGAGACGGTCGTGTAGTAGTCGACGCCGAAGGCCTCGGTCTGGTCCTGGCCGGCCAGATAGAGGTAGTGCGCGCCTTCGCCCTGGAACCACGGCATGAGGTTCTCGCCGCTCATGTACTCGTACTTGCTGATCCGCGAGGACGAACGGGCCAGCGCGAAGGCGTAGCCGGGCCTGCGGTGCACGGTCTTGTCCATCGAGTTGAAGGCGACGCTGCGGGCCGCAGGTCCCAGATCGGCCGGGGTCAGCGCCGTGTCCGCGAGGATGTCGGCGTACCGCACGACGCTGACCGGAGAGACGAAGGTGGCCGGGTCGAGGGCTGCCTTGGACGTCGAGCGGATGTACTTGACGTACTGCCGCAGCGCCTTCGCTTCCGTCTCGGGTGCGAGTGAGGCGAGGTCGACCACCGCTTCGACGATCACGGCGACGTCCGTGTAGCCGGTGGCGGTGCGGGAGACCGCGCGGCCCTTGACGATCTCCATCATCCAGCCTTCGAAGATGAGCGGCGCGAACCCGTCGCGCACCCAGGTGAAGACCGTCGGCACCAGTTCCTCGCCGTGCGCGAAGCCCGAGCCGTCCAGGATCTTCAGGGTCTGCACGACCCGGGTGAGCAGCCCCTTCCCGTACGAGCCGGTGTAGGCGACCGAGCCGTGCTGGATGAACGAACCGTCGGCGTAGTGCCCGTCGGTGACGTTGTGCCGCAGGTGGTACGGGTCGATCGTGACGAACACGGTCAGCTGGTCCGTCAGGGCCTTGCGGATCCGGTTCTCGTCACCCAGGAGCGCACCCTGCAGGATGCGGTTGGTGGTGATGTCGGCGAGGTTGGCGCCGGTGTGGAAGCGGGAGTCCAGGTTCACATCGCCGTCGGTGCCGTTGCGCAGGTAGGCGTCCATCGACGCGACATACGTGGTGAGCAGATCCGGGTGGTCGGCCAGTGCGTCCGCGAGCAGCACCAGGGTCTTGGTGACGGACTGGGAGATGCCGATCTCCCAGTTGAACCAGTTGCCGTAGTAACCCTTCGCCTGGTCCCCGTAATACCGCTCGTGCAGCCAGACCAGACCGTCGAGCACCCGCCGCTGCACCGCCGCGTCGCCGAGGAGCGCGCTGCCGGGGGCGCGCGTGGCCAGGGCTATCTCGTAGAGCTGGCGGTAGGCCGTGTTGAGGTTGGCGTCGTTCGTGCCGAGCGCCAGACCGGCGAACAGCTCGTCCGGGCCCGCCTGGTCCATGGACTTCAGGGCCGCCCTCGCCGTCGCCACCATCGCGGCGAGCTTGGCTGCGGTCTCGGGCCGGGCGTTGGACGCGGCGGTGCCCGCGAAGACCGCCACGGTGTTGGCGAGCAGCTGTGCACTCCCCTCGGCCGCGGCGGCGGCGCCCGCCGGGCGCGCCGGAAGAACCGCGAGCAGTCCGGCCGCGGACAGGGCGGACATCAGCTGTCTGCGGGTGAGTTCCATGGCACGTCCTTTGCCGGTACGGGCATCAACTGGCGGCGCGGAGTCAACCAGTGATGCCCGTACGCAACAAGGGGGCCCGCAGAAACCGCTTGCCCCGGCGGGCGGCTCAGGACTCCAGCGGCAGGATCGCGCTGGGCGGGAGCACCGTGTGCTTGAGGTCCTCGGGGACCGGGTTGTTGTGCGCGGGGTACTTCGGTCCTGCCGCGTTGCGGCGGTAGACCGCCGTGGAGTGCTCGGGGTTGGTGTCGAACTCGGGGATGACCTTGTCGCCGAAGAGCTCGATCATCTCGAGGTGCTCGTCGAAGGTCATGCCGCCGGTCATACCGAAGACCAGCTGGTCACAGCCGACCGTCTGGTACGCGGCGACCTGCTCGCACACCTCGTCGGGCGTGCCGCACAGGAGCAGGCCGGCCTTGATGATCTCGTCGAGGACCTCGTCGCTGGTGATGTCGCTGCCGGCGAGCTCACCGAACGCGACCGGCGGGGTCGGCCAGGTCCGCTCGTCCATCGACTTGGGCATGGTGTCGTGGTACAGGTTCACCAGGGTGACCAGGTAGCCGATACCCGCGTGCAGGGCTATCTCACGGGCCCGCTTGCGGTCGTTGAGGCAGATGACCGTGTTGGTCATCATCACGTTGTTGTTCTGGTAGTCCCCGAGGATCTCCTTCGGGTTGGCCGCCGCCTCCTTGTACTGGCTGATGCGGCCCTTGAGTTCGAAGATCGGCTCGAAGTTGAAGGCGATCGCGCCGATGCCGAGCGAGCCGGCCTTCGCGAAGGACGTCGGGTTGCCGCACGCCATCCAGATCGGCGGGTGCGAGTGCCCGTACGGCTTGGGCAGGATGTTGTGCGGGGTGGGCACGGTGAAGTGCTCCCCGTGGAACTCGTAGTCGTGCTGCTCCCACATCCGCACGATCTCGGGCGCGACCTCGTCCCATTCGGCCTTGGTGGTCGAGGGGTCCATGATGTTGAAGGACTTCAGCTCGTGGCTGCCCGCGCCACGGCCGGTCCCCCACTCGAACCGGCCCTCGGTGATGTGGTCCAGCATCGCCGCGCGCTCCGCGTAGCGCACCGGGTGCTCCTTGCGGGGCGAAAGGCTGTTGATACCGGTGCCGAGGTGGATGCGCTCGGTCCGCGCGGCCACGTAGCCCATCGCGACCTCGGGCGCGGACATGTGGCTGTATTCGGTCAGCGAGTGATGCTCACCGAACCACACATATTTCCAGTTGTGCTGGTCCGCCTTGATCGCGAGGTCCAACTCCCGCATCAGGGCAAGGTGTTCCGACGGGCGGTGGTGGGCCGCCATGCCAGGGATGAACCCGTTGAGGAAGAGTCCGAACTCCATGAGGAGCCCTCCCGTATCGATCACGCTCCACGGGCACTGCCCGGGCGCTGCTGTCCGAGCTTATGTCGATGGCGCTCTGTCACTGATGTCGATCAAGCCGATCACTATGGCTGGGCGGAGGATGCACCAGAAGCCTGCAAGGGGCCATGGGTAGGACAGATCGAAATACGAAATCGGCCGTGGCCTTGGCCACGTCACGGGTGTGCGTCGCGGAGAATCCGCCCATGGACAAACTGGTCACCGCGTCCGCGGCCGTTTCCTCGATCCCCTCGGGCAGCACGCTGGTGCTGCCGGACCCCGGCGGCGCGGGCTTTCCAGGCAGGCTCGTGACGGCGCTGGGAACGGTGCCCGCCGAGGGGTTCACCGTGATCTGCCCGGGCGCGCCGCGCGCCGCCGAGGGCCTGCGCAAGTGGCTCGGCAGCGGCCAGATCACCCGGCTGATCGTCGACAGCGAGGCACCGGGCGGCCGGCTGGAGGGGGTGGAGGCCGAGTTCGTGCCGCCCGCCCTGCTCAAGCAGCGGCTGCAGGCGAGCGCGGCGGGCACGCCCACGTTCCTCGGGTCGGTCGGCACCCATGAGCGCCCCGCCGAGGACGGTACGCGGGCGATGTTCTTCGGCGACGACGAGTTCGCTCCCGTGCCCGCACTCACCCCGGACTTCGCCCTGGTCCGTGCCGTACAAGGCGACCCGAAGGGCAATCTCGTCTTCGCCGACGAGGTTCGGGAAGCGGTCCTTTCGGTGGCCAGGGCCGCACACCGCACGTTGGCCGAAATCGGCACGCTGCTCCCCGTACTGCATCCGCGGCTCGTGCAGCTGCCCGCGCGCCATGTGCAGTCGGTGGTCGAGGCGGCCGCGAAGGAGCGCGGCTGACCATGGAGTTCACCCTTGTCGCCGTGCTGGGCGTCATCAGCATCGTCGCGGTCGCGGCCTTCTCCGAACGGCTGGGGCTCGCTGCCCCGCTCAGCCTGGTGCTCGTCGGGATCGGGCTGAGCTTCATCCCGGGCGTGCCGCATCCGGACGTCGAACCGGAGTTGATCCTCGCCGGGGTCCTGCCGCCGCTGCTCTATTCCGCCGCGGTGAACATGCCGGTGACCGATTTCCGGCGCAATCTGGGGACCATCAGCGGGCTCGCGGTCACCTTGGTGGCGCTCTCCACGCTCGGGGCCGGTGTGCTGTTCCACTGGCTGCTGCCGGAGATCGGCTGGCCCGCCGCGTTCGCGCTCGGCGCCGTCATCAGCCCCACCGACGCGGTCGCCGCCACCTCCGTCGGCAAGCGCCTCGGACTGCCGAACCGCCTGCTCACCGTGCTCGAAGGCGAAGGCCTGGTGAACGACGCCTCCGCCCTGGTCCTCCTCCGCACGGCCGTCGCCGCATTCGCCGGCTCCTTCTCGATCTGGGCCACGGTCGGCGAGTTCCTGTACGCGGTGGTGGTGGCGGTCGCCGTCGGACTGGTCGTGGGCCTGGTCAACGTACGGCTGCGGGCGCTGCTCAACGATGCCGTACTCAATACGGCCATCTCGTTCGTCGTGCCGTTCATCGCGTATCTGCCGGCCGAGGAACTCAACGCCTCGGGAGTCCTCGCGGTCGTGATCGCCGGTCTGGTCACCGGACATCAGAGCCCCCGCTATCTGCGGGCGAACGACCGCATCGCCGAGTCGACGAACTGGCATACGGCGGCGTTCCTGCTCGAGAGCGGAATGTTCCTGCTCATGGGCCTGAGCGTGAAGACCCTCGTCGACGAGGTGCGCGCCGATGACCTGAGCGTCGCCCGCGCCCTCCTGATCGGTCTCGTGGCCGCGGCGTTCGTCATGCTCGCGCGGCTCCTTTTCATCGTCCCGCTGGTGGCCGGCATGCGGCGGGACGTGGCGAAGGCCTCGCAGACGAAGGAGCGCATCGAGGCGCTGCAGCAGGTCCTCAAGAACCCCGATGACAATCCGGACTTCGCCGACCGGATGCGCAATCTCCCGGAGAAGCGCCTGGAGAGCTTCAGGAAACGGGTCACGAAGAAGTCGGCCGACATCGAGTTCACCGTCAACCAGTACTTCGGCGCACGCGGCGGTCTGATCCTCGGCTGGGCGGGCATGCGCGGAGCGATCACGGTGGCGGCGGCGCAGACGCTCCCCGAGGACACCCCCGACCGCGCCCAGCTCATCCTGATCGCCTTCGTGGTGGCGGCCACCACGCTGCTGCTGCAGGGACTGACGCTGCCGATGGTGATCCGCAAGGTGGGCGTGCCCGAGGACGATCCGCAGCAACTGCGCGAGGAAGGCGCCCGGCTGATGAACGCCCTGGGCGAGTCCGCCACCGAATTCCTCGAGAACCCCGCGCTCACCGACAAGGCGGGCGAGCCCTATCCGCAGCGGCTCATCGAGTTCGTACGCAGCGACGCGCGCGTGGAGGCCCAGCGCAAAGCCGGGGACGGCCGCAAGCCGCAGGACGGTGCGCCGAGCAGGTACGAGGCGGGCAGCCGTGACCAGTTCCTGGAACTTCGGCTGCGCGTCCTGGCGGCGCAGCGGGAGGAACTGCTCAAGGCCCGCTCGTCGGGCACGTACAGCTCCCTGACGCTCGGCAAGGCACAGCACGTCCTCGACGTGGACGCGGCACGCTTCGAGCAGTTGGAGAGCTCCGGGCACTGACGCTGCTCACGTCGGGCCGGCGCCCCCCCCGGGGGGGGGCCCCCCCCCGGGGCCCCCCCGCCCCCGCCCCCCGGCCGGGGCCCGGCCCGGGGGTCTGG
>NZ_JAEIMH010000010.1:33153-50594 GCF_016464295.1 Streptomyces sp. N35
GCACCGACCGAGGGCCACCCCTCCCGGAGGCCCCCTCGCCCCTGGCGCCGGCTCAGGAACCGGTCAGGAGATCTGGGTGATCTTCCACCAGTTGAGGTCGAAGCCGCCGGTCACGGCGTACAGGCCGAACTGGTGTGTTCCTGCGGGGAGTTCCACTTCACGGGAGATGGTGCGGTAACTGTCATAGCTCCCTGTGTTGGGTACGGAGACATTGCCGAGCGGGGTGGCCCCGCCGCCGAGGTCGAGGGAGAGGGCGCCGCCGTTGTTCGGTGAGGCGACCCGGTACTCGACGAGATAGCGGCCGGCCTTCGGGACCGCGACGTTCTGGAAGGCGATCCAGTCGGTGCTGTCGAAGCTGCCGACCGCCTGCCCGCCGCCCGCGTCGGATGTCGTCTTCTTCGCGACGCCCTTCATCGCCGAGTAGTTCTCCGCCTGGAAAGTGCGGGAGTGGCAGCCGCCGGAGGCGAGTTCGCACACGTCCGAGCGCTGCGTGGACACCTTCAGGTCGTCGTACCAGATGTACGAGTCGTTCGTGGGGGCGAACGAGGGGGTGGCTCCGCCGAAGAAGGACGAGAAGTACGCGCGGTCCACCAGGTCGCCGTTGCGGACGAAGCGCAGCCCACGGATCGTGGCCGCCTGGGCGCCGTTGTACCAGATGTCGATCTCGCCGTCGGGGTTGGCGTTGCTGCCGCTGACGGTGTTGACCTTCAGGCGCTGGACGATGTTGACCCACTGGCCGCGGGGCCAGTTGATGAGGTTCCCCGAGGCGTCCTTCAGGTCGGCGAAATCGCCGTACTGGCCCTCGTGGCCCATGTGGTAGTAGTAGATCGCCGCCTTGCCGCCGGAGCGCCAGATCATCCGCGAGCTGAAGCCGTTGTAGCCGTCGCAGACCTGCCCGCCGGAGCACGAGGCGCCACCCGCCAGACCGATGCCGACCTTCCCGGCGTACTCGGTGGTGCCCCAGCTGAAGTCGCTGCTGAAGCGAACCCAGTACGAGAGGTAGTACTCGCGGCCCGGGGTGAGCTGCAGGGGTGCCTGCGCGCCCGAGTCGGCCGGTCCGATCTTGCCCTTCGGGTAGAACACCCGCAGCGATTTCCCGCCCGAGTGGTGGAAGTTGTAGCCGTCGATCCAGGTGCGCGTGCTCATGCCCTCCTCCCAGGGGGCGTACCAGCCGTCCTGGGACCACTGGCCGAGGCCGTACGCGCTGCCCCGTTCCGGGCGTTCGAAGGTGTTGTACCTGAAGGAGGGCGAGGCGGCCGCGGTCGAGGTGCCGCCGGGCGGCGCGGGGTCCTCGGCCGAGGCGGTGCCGGCGACGAGGGTGGCCAGGAGCGTGGCGAGCAGTGCTGCCTTTCTGAGCATCGTCGTTCTCATCGTCGTTCTCATCGTCGTTCTCATGGATCACTCCGCTTCCGAAGCTGTTACCACTGCAGGGACGGTGCGGTGGTGCGGGGACCTCCTTCCGGAGTCGGCCCTGCGGGGAGACGGGCGGCGCGGCAGGCGTGGTGGCCGATCTCCCCGCGCGGCGAACGGGACGGTCAGGGACGGCCCTTGAGCTCGGGTATGTCCGCCCGGTTGGTGGAGATCGTGATGTCGTCGTACCAGATGTAGCTGTCGTTCTGCGGCGCGAACTCCCAGGTGGCGCCGCCGGCGAAGCTGGAGAAGTAGGCCCGGTCGACCTTGTCGTCGTTGGTGACGAAGCGCAGGCCGGTCACCTTGGCCGCAGGCTTGCCGTTGTAGAAGATTTCGATCACGCCGTCGGGATTGGCCTGTCCGTCGGTGACGGTGTTGACCCTGACCCGCTGGACGACGTTGACCCACTCCCCCTTGGGCCAGTGGACGGTCTCGCCGTTCTGCCGCAGCGTGACGTAGTCGCCGTACTGGCCTTCGTGGCCCATGTGGTAGTAGTACAGCGCCGCTTCACCGGTGTTGAGCCGCCAGATGAAGCGGGAGCTGAAGCCGTTGGTGCCGTCGCAGACCTGCCCGCCGGAACAGGAGGCGCCGCCCGCGAGGCCGATGCCGACCTTGCCGGCGTTGTACACCGTCCCCCAGCTGAAGTTCTCGTCGAACTTGACCCACTGGGACACGTAGTACTGCCGCGCCTTGTCGAGTCGGAACGGTGCCTGGGCGCCGGAGTCCTCCGGGCCGATCTTGCCTTCCGGGTAGAGGACGCGCAGCGACTTGTCGCCGCTGTGGGCGGGTTCCGTGTCGTCGACCACGGTCCGGGTGTCCATGCCCTGCTGCCAGGGTGCGGTGAACCCTTCCTTCGCCCATTCGTCGAGCGTGTACGGGCCTCCCGCGGGCGGCTGCTCGAAGGAGTTGGTCAGGTGGGTGCCGGGCTTGCCCCCGGCCTCCGCGGTGGTGCCCGACGCGAGCTGCGGGTACAGCATCGCGGGGGCGAGCAGGGCCGCGGCCATGGCGGTGGTGAGGGTCAGTTTCCTGCGGTTCAACGTGTGCCTCGCTTCCGGTTGTTGGTGGTGGGGCATAGGGCGTACGGCGTGCTGGGCGGAGGGCTCAGGGGGTACTGGGCGGGGGCTCAGGGGGTGTCGTCCATCAGGGAGCGGAAGGCGGCGAGTGCCTGATCGAGCGGTGCCGCCTGCGGATACCAGGCGGCCTCCCATTCGAGGGAGAACCAGCCGCGGTAGCCGATCTCGTCGAGCAGCCGGCGGAACTCCCCGAGCGGCACGGCACCCGACGACGGCAGGACGGGGGTCAGGTCCTGCGGTGAGGCGACGTCCTTCAGCTGTACGTGGGTGAGCAGCCCGGTCAGCGCGGCAGCGGTGTCGGCCAGGGACTCACCGGCCCGCCACGGGTTGACCACGTCCCAAAGGGCGCGCAGCTGCGGTGGGTTGCCGGCCCGGTGCAGGACGTCGGCGACCGCACGGCCGGTGAGGAAGGCGTCGTGGGTCTCGAGCAGGATCCGTACGCCGGTGTCCGCGGCGGACTCGGTGGCCCCGGCGAGCCGTTCGACGGCACGGTCGGCGGTATCGGGGTCCTCCGGGTCCCCGCCGAAGACCCGCAGGTACGGGGCGCCCACCGCACGAGTCAACTCCAGGTGCCGGAGCAGGACTTCACCCGTATCGCCGGCGCGGGCGCCGACCTGGACGTAGGAGGCGAGACAGATGACGTCGATGCCCGCATCGGCGAGCTGTCGGCCCACGGTCGCGGCATGCTCCTGGGTGACGTCGGGCGGCAGGATCTCACCGTCGGCGCAGCGCAGTTCGACGCCTCCGCAGTTGTGCCGGCGGGCCAGTTCGATCACCTGCTCCACGGGGGCGCCCGGGCAGCCGAGGGTGCTGAACGCGAGGCGGCTCATGCGGAGTTCCGTAGGAGACCGCCGGGGAGTGAATGCGGTCCGCCGGTCACGGACTCGGGCCGGCCGCTCAGTGCTGACTCGTACACGGCCAGCACCGTCGCCACGACCGAGCGCCCGTAGCGGCCGTCCACGACGGGCGGCCGTCCGGTGCGGCAGGCGTCGGTGAAGTCCGCGAGCTGGGCCGTGAAGGCGTCCGCCGGCTCCTCGTCGGGCGGGGCGAGTGGGGTCTCCGCCGCGCCGCGGCTCACCCAGCTGCCTTCGGGCGCCGACCAGCGCAGCGAGCCCCGCTCGCACAGCACCACGGTCTCGTCGGTGTACGGGACCGGAGCACTGGTGAGGTGGAAGCTCGCCTTCACCCCGTTGGCCAGGTCGACCAGGCCCACCGCGTCCGTCTCGATCTCCAGACCGCCACGGCTCCATGTGTGCGCGTGCACGGACTCGGCGGCGCTCCCGGCCAGCCACTGGATGCGGTCGAGGCCGTGGGCACCGACATTCATCACGATGCCGCCGCCCGCCATCACGGGGTCGAAGAACCAGTCGGGGCGCGAGCCCTTGGCGTAGTGCGAGGTGCGCCGGTGGTCGATGGCGCGCACCGGGCCGAGCTCGCCGGAGCGCAGGATCGCCTCCGCGCGGCGGGCCCCGGCGCCGAAGCGCACGACGTGCCCGACCGCGAGCAGCACGCCTGCCGCGTCACAGGCCTCGATCATCGCCGTGCAGTCCGCGACGGAGGTCGCCATCGGCTTCTCCACCAGGACGTGCACCCCGGCCGCCGCCGCGGCGAGCGTCATCTGCGCGTGCAGGGCGTGCGGCGCGGTGATGATCACGCCGTCGAGCGGTTCCCGGGCGAGCATGTCCTCGTGGCGGGTGTACGCGGCGGCGCCGGCCCGCTGCGCCATCGCGCGGGCCGCGTCGGCCCTGATGTCGCAGACGGCGGCCACCGTGACGCCGGGCAGCGCACGCGCCGCCTGGACGTGCAGCGCGCCGACGATGCCTGTGCCGATGATGCCGAGCCTGAATCCGGGCTCGTTGGTTCGCACCGATGACTCCTTGGGTTCTTTGCGGGTGGTGGTTCTTCGCGGGTGATGGTTCTTCGCGGGTGATGGTTCTTCGCGCGTGCTGGTTCTCTGCTGGCGGTGGTTCTCTGCGTCCGGCGTCCGGCCGCAACTCGGTCAGCCCTTCACCCCGGCCGACATGGCTCCGCGTACGAAATAGCGCTGGGCGACGACGAAGAGGACGAGGATCGGCACCAGTGACATCAGCGCCGCGGCGGTCACCAGCTGGTCGTTGCCGACGAACTGGCCGCGCAGTCCCATCACTCCGAGGGGCAGGGTCAGCTTGTCGGGCGAGGTCAGGTACACCGTCGGCTCGAGGACGGCGCCCCAGGACGCCATGAACGTGAACACGCTCAGGGTCGCCAACGCCGGTTTGACCAGCGGCAGGTGGATCCGCGTGAAGATCCGCCAGGGTCCGGCGCCGTCGAGGGTGGCCGCCTCCTGGAAGTCCTGAGGGATCGCCAGGAACGACTGCCGCATCAGGAAGATCCCGAACGGTGTCGCCAGCCAGAAGGGCACGATCAGCGGCAGGAACGTGTCCAGCCAGCCGAACTCCCGGAACATCAGGAACGACGGGATGATGGTGACCACCGTGGGCAGCATCAGCGTCCCCAGTGCCGCCGTCAGGAGCGCGCCGCGTGCGGGCAGCCGCATCCGGGCCAGCGCATGGCCGACCATCGCGCTGCTGAGCACATTGCCGACAGTGGCCGCCGTCGCGATGACGAAGCTGTTGAGGGCGTACGTGCCGAACGGCGCGCGGTCCCACACCTCCGAGTAGTTCGACCACTGCGGCGGGTCCGGCAGGATGACCGGCGGCACCTCGATGTACTGCGCGTGCGACTTCAGGGAGTTGAACAGCGCCGCCAGGAACGGCAGCACCATGAGCAGGGCGCCGGATCCGACGAAGAGGTAGGCGGCAGCCCGCCCGTACCGGTTCCGTGTCCGCGGCCGGACGCGGGGGCGTTGGACGAGGGCCTCAGGCATAGTGCACCCACCGCTTCTGGAGCCGCAGTTGGATCAGGGTGAGCACGAGGATCACCGCGAACAGCACCCAGGCGATCGCCGCCGCGTAGCCCATCTGGAAGTACTCGAAGCCCTGCCGGTACATGTAGAGAACCGTCAGCTCGCTCGCGTCGCCGGGACCGCCGCCCGTCATCACGAAGACCTGCTCGAAGGCCTGCAGGGTGGTGATGGTGGACAGGACGAGCACGAGGAACGTCGTCCCGGAGACGCCCGGCACGGTGATGTGCCGGAACCGGCCCCAGGCGCCGGCACCGTCGACCCGGGCCGCCTCGTACCGCTCCTGCGGGATCGCCTGCAGGGCCGCGAGGAACAGCACCATCATGTAGCCGGCGCCCTTCCACACCGCGATCAGCGCCAGCGTCGGGATCACCAGCACGGGACTGTCCAGCCAGGTCAGCGGGTCGATACCGAACCAGTCGAGGACCGCGTTCGCGCTGCCGAGGCGGGGGTTGAACACCGCGTCGGCGACGTACGCCATCACCACCCAGGACGACACGACGGGCACGAAGTACGCGCCGCGAAGGAGCGGCATGAACCGCAGCTTCTGGTTCAGCGCGACGGCCAGGGCCAGCGCCACCACCGTCTGCAGCGGTACGAAGATCAGCGCGAAGTACCCGGTGTTGAGCAGGCTCGTCCAGAACGCCTCGTCCCCGAGGAGCCGGGAGTAGTTGTCCAGTCCGGTCCAGCGGGGCGAGGACACGGTGTCGTAGTCGGTGAAGCCCAGGTAGGCGAGGGCCAGGACCGGCCAGGCCGTCAGCAGGACGAGATGGGCCAGGTACGGAGTGGCGAACAGCATCGCCCAGCGGCGTTCGACGCGTCGCGCGGAGCGTGCGGCGCGGTCCGGGCGAGGAGCGCGACGGGGTGTACGCAGGGTCTTGCGGGGTGCGCCCGCCACGTCACGACTCCTCCCCTGCTCGGTGGCGACGGGCGTCATCCGGCGGGCCGGAAGCGGTCGATGGCGGACTGCGCCTCGTCCTGCCCCGTCTTGAGGGCGTCGGGGACGGAGGACTCCTTGTTCAGCGCACCGGTGACAGCCTCGGCGAGCGCCGTGGTGTACTCGCTCCACACCGGGTTCAGGCCCAAGTCGTCGGCGCCTGCCAGGGAGTCGAGGAACACCTTGCGGTCGGCGGGCGGGGTCTCGGGGCTCAGGAAGGCGGGCGTCTGCGTGACCTTCTTGTTGATCGGGATCGCCTCGCCGATCGCGGTCCAGTCGGACTGCGGCTTCTCGCCGGAGAAGAACTCGATCCATTTCCAGGCGGCTTCGGCGCGGGCGTCGGGCGCGGCCCGGTTGATCACCCAGGCGTTGATATTGGCGAGATCACCGCGCTGTCCGCCCGGTCCCTTGGGCAGCGGGGCCACTCCGAAGTCGGCCTTGCCCTGGTTGGCGGTCTGGATCCGGGCGTAGATGCCGAACTGCATCGCCACCACGCTGCTGGGGAACAGCGTCTGGGACTTGCCCAGGGCCTCGGTCGTCACCGGGTCGGGGGCGACCTTGTCCTCGTACATCGTCTTGAGCATCCAGTCGAACGCCTCGCGGCTCTGCGGGCTGTCGATCGCGACCTTGCCGTCGTCGCCGAGAACCTCGCCGCCGAAGGCCCCGACCATCGGCCACCAGCTCTCGACGAAGCTCGGCGAGTAGGAGCGGAAGCCGTAGACGTCCGGCTTGCCGTCGCCATTGGTGTCCTTGGTCAGCTTCTTCGCCGCGGCCAGCAGATCGTCGTACGTCCAGTCGGCGGTCGGCTCCGCGACACCGGCGTCCTTGAACAGCTTCTTGTTGTAGAACAGCGCGGTGGACTGGGCTCCTTGCGGGAAGCCGTACAGGCGGCCCTTCGGATCGCCCTTCTTGATCAGGTCGACGCCCAGGTAGTCGTCGGCGTTCAGCTTCGACGCGTAACCGCTGAGGTCGCGCAGGCTGCCCCGGCCCGCGAACTCCTGGACGAGCACGCCGTCCGACAGCCACACATCGGGCGCCTTGCGGCCGGCGAGCTGGGTGCGCAACCGGGTGTGGAACTTGTCGTAATCGGCCGACTCGATCTTCACGCGAATCGTCGGATTGGCCTTCTCGAACTCCTTGACCAGCTTGCGCATGGTGCCGTCGGCAGGTCCGCCTGCCTCCGCGTAGTAGCCGAGGGTGATCGTCGTCTTTCCGTCGGCGGCCCCGCCGGATTCACCGCCGCAGGCGGTCGCGGCGAGCGCCATCGTCAGCGCGAGGACGGATGCGGCCGTTCTGGTGCGAACTGCCCTGCGTATGGGCATGGTTGTGCTGCGGATGGGCATGGCTGATGAGCCTCTCTGCTCAGCGGGTCCCGGGGCGGGACGGGTGCGGTCCGGTGGCGGACCGTCGGTCGGGGCTGGTGTGTGTGGACCGTCGTTCGGAGCTGGTGTGTGGACCGTCGGTCCTGGCGGGCGCTCGCGTCAGGCGGTCGCGGCGACGGGGCCTGCCCGGTGGTTGTGTTCGGCGGCGTGGTCCGATCCGCCGCACGAGGCCCGTACGACGAGGCGGGGCTGGAGTTCGAGACGGCGGGCCGGGATCTCCGGTCCCTTGGTGATGCGCTGCAGCAGGAACTCGGCCGCCAGCGTGCCGATATCGGCCTTGGGCGGTGCCACCGCGGTGAGGGCGGGATCGCCGAACTCCGCGATGTCATCGTCGTAGGCGACGACCGCGAGGTCCTGCGGCACCCGCATGCCGAGCCGCCTGGCGTGGCCCAGGAGCATCACCGCGTCCCGGTCGCCGTGACAGAACACTGCGGTGACGCCACTGCCGCGGCACATGGCCGCATACGCCTGGATCTCCTCGCTCGACCACTCCACGCGCTGGACGACCGCTTCGGGCACGGGGTCCACACCGAGGGCCGCGGCGGCGAGTTCGTAGCCCTCGGTGATCACGGCGGCGGTGCCGGTGCGCAGCCGGCCCAGGTAGCCGATCCGGGTGTGGCCGAGCGAGGTGAGATGCCGCATCGCCGCGTAGACGCCGCCCAAGTGGTGGGTGGCCACGTACGACGTGGGGTCATCAGGAGCCGGGGCGGGCGGGCGGCGCTCGACCAGGACGTAGGGGACGGGCAGCCGGTGCAGGGCGTCCACGTGTGCCTGCGGATCGTCCGCGAGGTTCAGGTTGGGCACCAGGATCAGTCCGTCGACGCCGTTGTCGAGGAGCCGTCGGGTCTGCTCCGCCTCCAGGGCAAGGCGGTTCTCGGAGCTGGCCAGGATCACGCCGGCGCCCGCGGCGGTCGCCGCCCGTTCGATCCCCTCGATGACCTGCGGGTAGTAGTACGACGTCGACGGGACGAGGACACCGAGCAGCCGCCGTCGCGGCGTGGGCGGCAGGCTCGCCAGATACGTGCCCGAGCCCTGTCGGCGCACCACGACCCCCTCGTCCACCAGGACGCCCACCGCGCGTCGCACGGTGTTGAGTCCCACGGCGTAGGACTCCGCCAGCTCCGGCTCGGTGGGCAGCTTGGTGCCGATCCCCCAGCCTTCGTCGGAGATCCGTTGGCGCAGCGCCTCCGCGACGACCTCAGATTTCATTCCTTTGGAGAATGAATTCCGCTCACTGCTTGCTGTCATGGCCGGGATGATGCACCAGCCATTTCTTGGCCGTCAATGCTTGTGGACTAATTCCTTTCATGGTTCTCTGCGTCCTGACACCGCTTCTGACCTGCCAAAACAGGGAATGTATTCATTCCTCGAAGAAGGAGGACTGTTGACCTCCATAGCCACGCCCGCCAGCGCATTGCAGGGGCTGGTCATCGAAAGCATCGAGTGTTTTGTGCTGCCTCTGCCCACCCTGCGGGACTTTGTGATCTCCGGCGGGGTGGTGACGCGGCGGGGCGGGACGCACCCGCGCGTCCTGGTCCGTATCGGCGCGGGCGGCGCCGTCGGCTGGGGCGAGGCGACCCCGGCCCCCACCTGGACATACGAGACGGTCGAGAGCATCGTGGCGACCATCGAGCGCTATCTCGGTCCGCCGCTCCTGAACCGGCCGGTGTGGGACATCGCCGGCGCCCACCGCGTCTTCGACCGGGCCATCAACCCCGGCTACACGACCGGCACTCCGCTGGCCAAGGCCGCGCTCGATCTCGCCCTGCACGATCTCGTCGGCCGGCTTCTCGGCCTGTCCATCGGGGAGTTGTGGGGCCAGCGGCAGATCGACCGGGTGCCGCTCGCGTGGATCGTCTCCGGGGATCCGCCCACCGCGGCCGACGAGGTGGCCGAGGGGCTCGACGCCGGATACGGGGCGTTCAAGATCAAGGTCGGGACGGCTCCCCTCGACGAGGACATCCGGCGCGTGGAGGCCGTACGGATGGCCGCGCCCACCGCACCGCTGTGGGTGGACGCCAACCAGCGCTACACCGTGAATCAGGCGCTGCACCTGTCCCGCCGCCTCCAGCCGTACGACATCGACCTGCTCGAACAGCCGCTGCGGGCCAACGACCCGCTCGGCCTGCGCCGGCTGCGTGAGCGCAGCGAGATCCCGATCGCGGTGGACGAGAGCCTGGTCCACCCCAGCGACCTGGCCGCATTCGTCCATCTGCAGGCGCTGGACATCGCCGTGGCCAAGGTGCAGCGCACCTGCGGGCTGTACCTGTCCCGGCGGTTGTGCGCGCTGGCGCAGGACTGCGGGATCGGCCTGGCGGGCTCCGGACTCACGGACTCCGACCTGGGCCTTGCGGCGTCCCTGCACCTGTTCGCCGCCTTCGGCATGGACCGTCCGGCCGACCTCAACGGCCGCCAGTTCATACGGTCCACATATGTCGCGGGCTCAGGGGTGGAGGTACACGACGGTGTCGCCACGGTGCCGACGGGGCCGGGTCTCGGCGTGGAGGTGGACGAGGAGGCGGTACGCGGACAGGCGGTCTATCCGTTCGACGGGCTCCTGCGGCGGCGGATCACGACAGCCGCGGGGTAGGCCGACCTCGTTGGCTTGCGCGGAGCAGGTGAGTAGATGTGTCCGTCGTACGGGGCGGGGCCGGGACCGTGGATCGAGGCAGGTGCGATCCGGCCCTGGCCTCCGCGGTGGCAACGCTGACAGCATGAGCGCCATGGAGGCTCTCAGCACCCCGGAAGTCCTGTCCGCGATCCAGGACGAGTTGGGCGACTGGCGTCGGCTCGCCCAGCCACTGGCGGCTCGCTATGTGACCGAGGGCAAGGACCCGACGGTCGCCGCCTCCTTCGTCTCGGCCGTCGCCCAGGTGTCCGCGACCGCCGGCCATCCGGTGCCGGAGATCCGGCTGGGCCATGGCTGCGTCGACCTCTTCCTGTACACGGTCGACCCCGCCGGCGGGCGCTGGATCACGGCGAAGGATCTCGAACTGGCACGGCTGATCACGGGACTTGCCGCCAAGTTCCTGCTGCGGGCCGCACCCGCCGACCTGACCCAGGTCGAGCTGGCCCTCGACGCGGCCGACCACACGGCCGCCGGCCCGTTCTGGGCCGCGCTGCTCACCGGCGACGCGGCGAACACCTCCCACGATTCGGTCTTCGATCCGCTCAACCGTCTGCCCGCGATGTGGTTCCAGCAGACCTCCCCGCACGAGCCGCCGCGCCAGCGCTGGCACCTGGACGTATGGCTGGCGCCCGAGGTCGTCGAAAAGCGCATCGCGGCCGCCCTGGCCGCGGGCGGCACCCTGGTGGACGACTCCGAGGCGCCGTCGTACACCGTCCTGGCGGACCCGGAGGGCAACAAAGCCTGCGTGTCCTGCGCGACCGGGCGCGGCTGACGGGACGCGGCCCCGTCACCCATTCAGCCGACACCGGACACCGCCTGGGCAAACCCGCTCATACCGTAATGAAATGAGCACCCCGAGCCCCGGCCAGGTCATCGAGGCCGACACGTACAAGCCCGGCTCCACGATCAGCGACTGGCGTCCCGAGGACACCGGCTTCTGGGCGTCGACCGGCCGCAAGGTGGCCAACCGCAACCTCTGGATCTCGATCCCGGCCCTGATGCTGGGCTTCGTCGTCTGGCAGGTCTGGTCCGTGACGGTGGTCAAGCTCAACGACGTGGGCTTCGGCTTCTCGAAGTCGCAGCTGTTCTGGCTGACCGCGATCCCCGGCATCACCGGCGGCACCTTCCGCATCCTGTACACGTTCATCGGGCCGATCTTCGGCGAGCGGAAGTTCACCGCCTTCTCGACGATCATCCTGGTCGCACCGATGCTGTGGCTCGGCTTCGCCCTCCAGGACACGGGCACGCCCTACTGGGAGCTGGCGCTGATCGCCGCGGTCTGCGGCATCGGCGGCGCCAACTTCGCCTCCTCGATGGCGAATATCGGCTTCTTCTTCCCGAAGAAGGAGAAGGGTTCCGCCAACGGCCTCAACGGCGGCCTGGGCAACCTCGGCGTCTCCATCGTGCAGCTGGTGGCCCCGCTGGTCATCACCGCCGCCGTGCTCGGGGCCCCCGCGGGCGGTCCGCAGCACGACAGCGCCAAGAACACCGACGTATGGCTGCAGAACGGCGCGTTCCTGTGGGTGCCGCTGCTCGTGATCATGGCGCTGCTCGCGTGGTTCTTCATGAACGACCTCAAGGTCGCCGCCGCGCCTTTCAGCCAGCAGAAGATCATCTTCAAGCGCAAGCACAACTGGCTGATGACCTGGCTCTACGTCGGCACCTTCGGCTCCTTCATCGGTTTCGCCGCCGGTCTGCCGCTGCTGATCAAGGACAACTTCCAGGCGCAGGGCTACCAGGCCACCACATACGCCTGGATCGGCCCCGCGATCGGCGCCCTCACCCGCTGGCTCGGCGGATCGCTCTCCGACAAGGTCGGTGGCGCACGCGTCACCCTGCTTTCGTTCGTCGGCATGGCCGCCTCGCTGGTCGTGGTGATCTTCGCCCTGCCGCACAGCGGCGACCAGGGCAGCTTCTGGACCTTCTACGTGGGCTTCCTGTGCGCCTTCTTCTTCTCGGGCATCGGCAACGGCTCGACCTTCCGCCAGATCCCGGTGATCTTCCGCGACTGGCACTCCAAGAGCGCCGAGGGCAAGGGCCCGGACGCCCAGGCGGCTGCGCTCAAGCAGTCCGAGATGGAGGCCGGTGCGGTCACGGGCTTCTCGTCGGCGATCGCCGCGTACGGCTTCTTCTTCATCCCCGCGATGTTCGCCAACTTCCCCGTGACCAGCGCCCTGTGGTGCTTCATCGGGTTCTACGCGACGTGCCTGGTGGTCTGCTGGTGGTTCTACGCCCGCAAGGGCGCCGAGGCGCCGAGCTGATCCGGACGCAGATGACCCCACCCTGGTTTTGAACATGTTCAACCCTCTCGGTTAGGCTCGGCCCGACACCGAGGGGGTTTTCATGCGCGTGGTGATTCCAGGGGGAACCGGGCAGGTCGGCGCGATGCTGCGGCGGGCGCTCAAGGCGGCGGGCCATGACGTGGTGGTGCTCAGCCGGCGTCCCGGCGGACCGGATGAAGTGGCCTGGGACGGGCGGACGTCAGGACCGTGGGCCGAGGAGATCGACGGCAGCGATATCGTGATCAATCTGGCGGGCCGCAGCGTGAGCTGCCGCTACACCGAGGCCAATCTGCGGGCGATGATGGACTCCCGGGTGGATTCGGCGCGGGTGGTCGGTGAGGCGATCGCGGCCGCGGAACGGCCGCCGCGGGTCTGGCTGCAGATGAGTACGGCGACGATCTACGCCCACCGTTTCGATGCCGCCAACGACGAGGCACGGGGCCTCATCGGCGGCGCCGAGGACGGGGTGCCGGACTACTGGGCGTACAGCGTCGAGATCGCCAAGCGCTGGGAGCAGACCCAGGAGGCGGCCGCGACCCCGTACACACGGAAGGTCGCGCTGCGCGCCGCCATGGTGATGAGCCCTGACCGTGGCGGTGTGTTCTCGGTGCTGTCGCGGATGGCCAGGCTCGGGCTCGGCGGGCCGGTCGCGGGCGGGCGGCAGTACGTGTCGTGGATCCACGAGCGGGACTTCGTCCGCGCGGTGGAGTTTCTCGTCGAGCGCGAGGACATCGACGGTCCGGTGAACCTGGCCGCGCCGACGCCGCTCCCCCAACGGGAGTTCATGCGGGAGCTGCGGACCGCTTGGCGGATTCCGGTCGGGCTGCCGGCAACGAAGGCGATGGCGGAACTCGGCGCGTTCGCGCTGCGCTCGGACACCGAACTGCTGCTCAAGAGCCGCCGGGTGACGCCCGGTCGGCTGCTCGACGCCGGCTTCACGTTCGAGCAGCCCGAGTGGGGTGCGGCGGCCGCGGAGCTGACCGCACGGGCGCGGGCCTGAACGAACCGGCTTGCAAAGGGCTCGCGACGGGCCGGTTTGCGGAGGGCTCACGACGGGCCGGTTCGCGGAGGGCTCACGACGGGCCGGTTTGCGCAGATCCTCACGCGCAGGGGCCCGGGCGGTTCTGCTCGCGCCAGGCCCGGGGTGAGATTCCGTAGGCGCGTTTGAACGCCTTGCTGAAGTGGGTCGCGTCCGTGAAGCCCCAGCTCCGCCCGATCGCCGCGATGGTGCGCAGCCGCCCGTTCGGACCGGCGAGCTCCCGCCGGCATGCGGCCAGGCGGCGGGTACGGATCCAGTCTCCGAGGCTGATTCCCGAGCGGGCGAGCACGGCGTAGAGGTGCCGTACCGAGATGTCATGCGCGGCGGCTATCCGCGCCGCCGACAGATCCGGATCGGCCAGATGCCGCTGTATGTACTGCGTGATCCGCCGGCCGAGCGTCGCCTCCAACGGAGCCGCGGTCAGGCTGGACTCGCCGTGCTGGGTCGTCAGGAGGGCGCGCAGGAGTTCGACGCTGGGTTCGACGACGCTGTGGGCGTGCGCGGCCTGGTGCAGCCGGTCGCTGACGGCCAGTTGGGAGAAGTAGGTGTAGGCGAGTCCGGCAAGAGGGTTGTCGGATCCCAGGGTGACCGTGCTGGTGTCCCGCAGCAGCCGGTCGGGCAGCGCGAGCAACGCGCGGGGGAAACGCAGGAAGTGGTGGTCGACTCCCTCGTCGAAGAGCAGTGTGTACGGAGAGATCGATTCGTAGACGGCCAACTCCCCCGGCCGCAGCACGCACTCGCGGCCGTTCTGCACCACCAGGCTGGTGCCCGTGACCTGGAGGCCGAGGAAGACCGCCGGCTCCTCATCCTGCCGGGCCAGCCGCTCCGTACGGCGGACGGTGACCGCGGACGCCCGCGCGGAACAGAACGTGAGAGGGCCGATGTCGCCGAGCCCGATGCGCACGGAGATGTCCTCGGCCGCGGGACGGTGGTCGATGTCGACTGCCACCAGGGATTCCCACACCGCGTCCCGGACCACTTCCTCGCGGTCTCGCGGCGCTATGAACGCGGTGTCCAGGACCGGGCTCATCCAGCAGACCCTCGTTCGGCTCGGTGATCGTTGCCTCAGTCTGCCGGTGATCTCTCCCACCGCGCAACGGCTTCCCGGGCGCCCGCCCGGCCTACTCCCCTGATACGGCGCCGAGTTGAAGCCGTGCACTGCTGACCAAGTTCCCTGCACGGACGGCCAAGTCCGGGGCCCAGGATGACCTTAAGGTCCAGAAGCGAACCCGGAGAAAGGGACATCACCGGGTGTGCTGCGACCAGTCCGCTCAAGGAAGTTGGATCGTTCATGGGAACTCGCAAACTCGCGTCAAGCCTTCTCTCCGCGACCATGCTGTCGGTCGGCGTGGTGGCCCTGACACCGACGTCGGCAGCTGCCGCGACGCCCAAGTGCACCCGCCAGGTCGAGATGAAGCCGAGGGCCGCCTACTCGTACTACATGATGATCCCGAAGTCGGCCACCACGGTCAGCTGCTACATGAACAAGGGGACGCAGAACACCGGGGTCACCGCACTGCAGACGGCGCTCGTGTACTGCTACAACGCCACCAAGGGCATCAGCGGTGGAACATTCGGCCCCGGCGATATCGACGGCGTCTACGGGCGCGACACCGAACTCGCGCTGGAGAGCGTGCAGATTCAGATCTTCCCGCAGGAATCGAGCATGCACGACGGGATCTACGGCACGAGGACCGCCGCCATCCTGAAGTTTCCGTGGCACAACCCGAGCAACGACCGGATCATGGACACGTGCACCAGGCGGGACGGGGCCGGCTGAGCCGGTAGGGCCTCGCCGGGTCGCCGGTCCGCGTTCACCGCTGCGCGGCCAGCACTGCCGCGAGGCCCTCTTGCAGGTCCTTGACGAAATACCCGGGAACCTCAAGGGCCGGGAAATGCCCCCCGCTGTCGGGCTCCGCCCATCGGACGATCTGCCGGTAGCGCTCCTGAGCCCAAGGGCGCGGGCACTTCTCGACGTCGCGGGGATACATGGTGAGTGCCGACGGGACGTCGACCCGGAGTTCGGGGTCCAGTGAGTTGTGGCTCTCGTAATAGATGCGGGCCGCCGATGCGCCGGTCCGCGTCAGCCAGTACAGGGTGACGTCGTCGAGGATGCGGTCCCGGGAGATCCGCTCGAACGGGCTGTCCTCGGTGTCCGACCATTCGGCGAACTTGTCGAGGATCCAGGCGAGAAGCCCGACCGGTGAGTCGACGAGCGAGTAGCCGATGGTCTGCGGCCGGGTGGCCTGCTGTTTCGCGTACGCGGCGCGGTGGCGCCAGAAGTCACGGGTGTCCGCGGCCCACTCACGCTCGACCGCCGTCAGGCCGTCCGTGCTCAGGCCGGGCGGTCCCTCCGCGAACGTCGAATGGATACCGAGCACGTGCCCGGGGAACCTTCCGGCGAGCACCGTGGTGATGTTTCCGCCCCAATCACCGCCGTGGGCCGCGAACTTGGAGTATCCGAGCCTCCCCATCAGCTCCACCCAGGCGGCAGCGATCTTCTCCGTTCCCCACCCGGTGGTAGCCGGCTTGTCGCTGTAACCGAAGCCCGGCAGCGACGGGACCACGACGTGGAACGCCGGCGCGTCCGCGTCTTTCGGATCCGCCAACTCGTCCACCACGTCGATGAACCGGGCGACGCTATCCGGCCAGCCGTGCGTCATGAGAAGAGGGGTGGCGTCTGCGCGCGCGGAACGGCGGTGCAGGAAGTGGATTCCCAGACCGTCGATGACCGTACGGAACTGGCCGATCCCGTTGAGGCGCTCCTCGAACGCCCGCCAGTTGTACCCCGTACGCCAGTAGTCCACGACCTCGACGAGGTCGGCGAGCGGAACGCCTTGGTCCCATCGGCCAGGGCCCGGCGGGGCGCCATGGACCGTCTCGGCCTCCGGCAGTCGCGCGGCCGCCAGTCTCGCGCGCAGATCCTCGAGGTCGGCATCCGTCGCGCGGGCTTCAAATGCTTGCACGTCGCTGGTGGGACGGGGCATGTGACCTCCTCGGCCGTCGCGGAACCGGCCGCCAACCATCGCGAACCGGCTTAGACGGTTCTACCATGCGGTCGCACCACAATGGAACCTGCTAAGCTGGTTCCATGCCTCCCGAGTTCCCTGACTTCCGCCTCGGCACCGTGCTGGCGACCAGCTTCACGGGGACTTTGTCGGAGCGTCACGGCGACTTGGTGGAACGCATTCCCACACCGCGGCGACTCGTCGACTGGCTTGCGGTGAGCGGCCTCGCAGTGGATTCCTGCACTGATGCGCAGCTCGAACTCGCCCGGGAGCTACGGGAGTCGATCCACGCCGCCGCGACGGCGGCCGCGATCGACGACGCCCTCCCCGCGCCCGCCGTCCAGGTCATCAACGACTTCAGCGCCCAGGGCCGGGCCGTGGCGATCCTGACGCCCGAGGGCGAGCGGCAATGGCGGCTCAACTCGACTTCCCGCGTGGAAGACGCCCTCGGCGTGGTCGCCGCCGGCGCGATCAGCATCATCGCCGGCGCACGCCACGGAAGACTGGCCTTGTGCGCCTCGCCGACCTGCCGAGCCGCCTTCTTCGACACCAGCCGGAGCCGCACCCGCAAATGGTGCGACATGAACACTTGCGGGAACCGCCAGAAGAAGGCACGCTTCCACGCCAACCAGCGCAAGAGCTCCAGATCAGCAGGCTCGGACTAGACGCACGGGGCAGCCTGCGTGGAGCGAAGACGGTCGTGCGTACGCGCCGGGACCGACCCCCCCTCGGTGGGGGGGGGGGGGGCGCCGCCCCCCGGCGCGTGTTCTCCCCCCCGC
>NZ_JAEIMH010000010.1:50604-77565 GCF_016464295.1 Streptomyces sp. N35
GGGGGGGGGAGGGCGGCCGGCCGTCCGGGCGGCCCCCCTCCTGGGGGAGAGGGCGCGTCCCGGTCCGCTGCCCAGTGGTTCGTTTTCGCCACCGGGTTGCTCAGTCCGGTCCTGGCCGCAGCCGACTGGTCAGGTGCGGCCCGTGCCCCGGTACACATCGAGTTCGCCCGCGAGTTCCACGGCCAGCACCGTTGCGTACGGGTCGACGTCGGCTGCTTGTGGTGCGTCGATCCACAGCAGACCCGGGACCTCGTGGAGGCCGCCCGTGACATGGTGCGCGAGTTCGGTGCCCGCGCCAAGGACGGTGATCTTCTCGACCGGGGTGCGCAGGCCTCGTATGCCGATCGTCTCGCGCGGGGTGTCGAAGCAGGTCAGGTACAAGGTGCGGCGGTCCGCCGAGAGCGTGCTCGGACCGTAGTGGTGTCCTGCGGGCAGGCCGGCCACCGTGCCGTACACCGCCTGGCTGTGCCGCGAGATCCAGTCGCCCAGACCCTCCAGGCGCCCCGCCTGCTCGGGCGTGATCGTGCCGTCCTCGCGCGGGCCGACGGCGAGCAGCAGATTGCCGCCCATGCCGATCGTCTCGGCGAAGATGCGCACGAGCTGCCGTACCGACTTGTGGTTGTCGTCCTTGTGCTGGAAGCCCCAGGAGTCGTTGACCGTCAGGCACAACTCCCATGGCCCGTCCGGGGCTTTCACGGGTACGCCCTGCTCAGGAGTCGCATAGTCGCCGTAACTGAGCATGCGGGCGTTGAGGACCGTTTCGGGGTTGACCGCGAGAATCTGCTCGGACAGTTCCCGCATCCGCCACTGTTCCTCGCCGCGTTCCCACTCGCCGTCGAACCAGAGCAGGTCCGGGCGGTAGCGGGAGACGAGTTCGCCGACCTGGGCGTCCCGGTAGGCAACGAAGCGCGTCCACGCTTCAAGGTCCTCGACACCGCCCTCGGGGGTGACGAAACGGTTGGTCCGTACGTCGTCGTTGGGGGCGTCCGGGTGGACCACGCTCGCGTAGTCGGGGTGGTTCCAGTCGGAGTGCGAGTAGTAGAGGCCCACCTTGAGGCCCTGTTCGCGCAGGGCCTCGGCGTACGGGCCGACGAGGTCGCGTCCTGCCGGGGTGCGCTCGACGACGTTCAGCGAGGAGTGCGCGGTGTCCCAGAGGGCCACACCGTCGTGGTGGCGGGCGGTGAGCACCGCATACTTCGCACCGGCGCGGGCGAACAGAGCGGCCCACGCCTTCGGGTCGTAGGCGGAGGCGGTGAAGCCGTCGAGCTGCTTCATGTACTGCTCGTGCGGCACGTCGCCGGAGTAGAAGGACCAGGACTCGGCTACGCCATCGACGGCGTAGATCCCGTAATGGAGGAAGATGCCCAACTTCGCGTCGGAGAACCAGGGTTGCATCGGCATGCCTCGACGCTAGGCGCCCATGTGCCTTGGGCGCGTGGGACAGGTTCACCTTCACTGGTCGGTTTTCACCACGCGCACGACAAGTCCCTGCGGCCGCGCGCCGAAGAACCTTCGCCCCAGGATCCGCAGCCTGGCCCGCCGCCCGTCCGGACCGTGCCGATCAGCGCACTAGACCTCGTACGAGCGCACCAGGCGGGCGAGTTGCCGGCCTGCGACGAGCAGGGGCTCCTCGCTGCGGTTGACCTGGGCGGTGACTTCGGCGCCTTCCAGAGCGCAGATGACTGTGGTCGCCAGTTCCCGTGCACTCTCGGCGGGGAGGCCGCACCGCAGCAGCTTGTCGGCGACCAACTGCTCCCAGCCGCGCAACGCGTCGGCGCACGCCTGCTGGATCTCGGAGTCGGTGCCGAGCGTCTCCAGAGCGGCTGCCGTGACGGGGCAGCCGTCGGTCCAGCCCGACTCCCTCAGTTCATCGGCGAGTTGCCGCGCGCAGGCCGCGACCGCCTCCCCTGGGCCCTCCTCGCTGTCCAGCGCCTTGCTCAGGAGCGCCGAGAACTCCTCGGTGCTGTGCCTGATCGCGGCGACGGCGACGGCCTCCTTGCCGCCCGGGAAGAAGTGGTAGACGGAGCCGAGGGTGGCCTGCGCCTCCTGGGCGATCTGCTTGATTCCCGTGCCCACATAGCCCTGCCGCTGCAGGAGACGTGCGGCCGCGACGACGATCCGGTCCCGAGTGCTGGTCTGCATGCCGCCACCGTAGCCGGTCATTGAGTAGAGCGTTCGTTCTAGAGCTGTGCTACGTTCTCACCACGCTCTGAATAGAGCGATCGTTTTAGTGAGGGGTGGAGATCTCATCATGCGCAGCACCAAGCAGTCGGTCACCGTCATCGGCCTCGGCCCCATGGGTCAGGCCATGGCCGGCGCCTTCCTCGACCGCGGATACGACGTCACGGTCTGGAACCGCACCGCTTCGCGCGCGGAGGACCTCGTCGCACGCGGGGCGGTGCTCGCGCCGACCGTGGAGAAGGCCCTCGCCGCCAACGAGTTGGTGATCCTCAGCCTGACGGACTACGACGCCATGTACGCCACGCTCGAGCCCGCCGCGGCCGCACTGACCGGCCGGGTCCTGGTGAATCTCAGCTCGGACACACCCGAAAAGGCCCGCGCCGCGGCCAGTTGGGCGGCCGAGCGGGGCGCCGTCCAGCTGACCGGCGGCGTGACCGTGCCGCCCTCCGGGATCGGTCAGGCCGAATCGTCGACCTTCTACAGCGGCCCGCGCACGGTCTTCGACGAGCACCGGGCCGCGCTGGAAGTGATCACGGGGCGGACCGACCACCGGGGAGAGGACCCCGGGCTCGCCGCGCTCATGTACCAGATCGGCATGGTCATGTTCTGGACCTCGATGCTGAGTTACTGGCAGGCCGTCGCCCTTGCCGATGCCAACGGCCTCGCAGCGGCGGACATCCTGCCGCACGCGGTGGAGACCGCCAACTCGCTGCCGGGGTTCTTCTCCTTCTACGCCGAGCGCATCGACGCGAGCCGGCACCTCGGCGACGTGGACCGCCTCGCCATGGGGATGGCCAGCGTCGAGCACGTCCTGCACACGAACGCGGATGCGGGAGTCGACACCACACTGCCGGCCGCGGTGGTCGAGCTGTTCCGGCGCGGCATGGGCGCCGGCCACGCCGCGGACAGTTTCTCCTCGCTGGTGGAACTGATGAAGAAGGCCGGGGCGTAACCACGCCTGCCCGACGGCCAGTTCACCGCCGGGCACACACCGCGAGGGCCGCAGACACAGGCCCTGAGCCGACAGGCCCCCGGAGTTCAGCCGCCCGCAGGCGCCGGCTCCGGGGGCCCTTCGACTCCCCAGGAAGGATCGGCGAGCACCAGTTTTGGCGTGGCGCTGCCGGTGAAGACCTCTATCTGGACGAGCAGCGGATCCAGCGTGGCCATGACCGCGGCGGCCGAGCGGCGGCCCGCTGCCGGTCCGGAGAACGCGGCCCAGACCGCCTTGCCGTCGGGCCCGGGCGCCGTCCAGCCCCAGGCGTCCGCGACGGCGTCGACGCGTCGCAGACCGTACGCCGCGGTGCGGCGCGGAAGCGTTTCAGCGGGGTCGAAGACCGCGCACACCACATCGCTGCCGGATCTCAGCAGGCAGAGCACCACCGGGCAGGGATACGCACCCGGCCCGTCCGCGTCGACGCCGTGCGCGAACGCGTTGGCGACGAGCTCACCGGCAGCCGGCAGGACCCGGGGCGCCAGGGCCCTGCAGCCCCAGCGCTCCAGCGTCGTGACCACGAACTGCCAGGCCACCTTCTCGCTGTCCGCCTCGCTCTCGAGGAGTTGGCTGGCCGTTCCCGCCGTCGCGGCCGCACCCCATGGGTCGAGCAGCGCGGTTGGGTCCGCGGTCGTGGTCACCAGGCCTCCCGAAGCGTCTGAAACGACATCAGAGCAACAATTCCCGGATGACATCCTGATGGTGTGAACTGACGGCTGCAAGCACATCTGCAAGTGCAGCCGTACGCACGTCTGCAAGTACGCCACCGCGCACGGAGGTTCGCGCAGGCAAGTGCAGGCAGGGGACAAGGGGGACGCTTCATGGGTCCGCAACACCGCTCGAAAGTGGCAAGTGACAACGGCATGTCCGCAGCTCTCCTCCCGGATGTGCGCTGGCGCAAGAGCGGCCGGAGCAACCCGAACGGCGAATGCGTCGAGCTCGCGGATCTGCCCGACGGCCAGATCGCGATGCGCAACTCCCGCTTCCCCACGGGCCCTGCCCTCGTCTATACGCGGGCGGAGATCGCCGCCTTCATCCAGGGCGCGAAGGACGGGGACTTCGACGACTTGACGTAGCAGCTTCGTTCGGATCGTCCGGGCCGGTGCTGCCCGTGCCCTTTAGTGGGTGGTTCTTCTTCCTCGGCCGTTGAGAATGGTCCGGTCGGTCATCGGTGGGGGTGGGAAGCGGAGGCCATGTGCGGTCAAACCAGTTTGTTGTTCTGCTCGACCTGGACGACACACAGATCCCGGACCGGCATGCCGCCTGGGCAGCGGTAGAAGGTTCGTTGCGTGATGACGGACCGTCCCTGCCGCACGTGCAGGACATCGGCGGCTTCTCGTTGTCCTGCGTGCACGCAGGACAGTGATCGGAAGCAGCAGACTCACCCCTAGATGCGCGGCTTCGTCGCCCAGCTGTCGGGCAACAGGTCACGTGCGTAGGGCGGAGTCCCCCAAATCCGGGGGATCTGGGGGTGGGTCAGCCGCAGGCGCCGGAGCAGGGTCACGAGCAATGATCTCGGTGACGTTCCCGATCCGGTCAGCCACGTCGGTCATGATGGCCAGGGGTCAAAAACACCCACTCAACGCTCCGGACCTGATCGCGGAACGGATCGGCCCTCTCTCATGCGCAGGATCAAGGCGACCGCGTCCTCCGGGCGGGTGCCGGGAGTCAGGACTTCCTGCAGCAGGAGGCCACGCATCGCGGCAACGGTGACGGTGGCCACGTCCCGCGCCTCCTTCGCGTCGAGCCCTTCGCGTTCCGCGAGCGAGGACAGCATCACGGTCAGGTCGCCTATCGACTCCACGAACTCACGGAAGTCATCGGGGTCGTACGCGGCCAGTCCGACGACGTAGAAGAAGCCGCGGGCACGCGACAGCTGCTCCGGCCGGGTGTAAGTACGCCAGATCGCCCCGACGAATTCGTCGAAGGTGCCCTGCTGGGCGGCCTCCAACAGTGCCTCGTTGTCGCGGGATCGCTGCGCCTTGAGCATGGCGGCCAGGACGCCCGAGAGCGACCCGAAGTGGTAGCGCAACAGGGCGTGGCTGGTCTCGATCCGGGCGGCGACCTCACGGAGCGACATCTCCGGCGGGGGAAGGGCGTCGCCGAAGGCGTCGAGAAGCCGTGCCAGGAGTCGCCCGCTCGCGCTGCCCTTGCGTTCCGAGGTTGACAGGATCACTCCCACAGTTTATCCATTGGAAAAGAAAGATGGGTGGTTCCGTGCTGCTTCGCACATGGTCGCAGTCGGCTCGCAACGGCGGAGGAGCGACCATGAGGCCTGCTCATGTAGTCGGCGCGAGGGTCATCGACGGATCGGGGCGCGATCCCGGCAACCTCGACATCACCATCGAGAACGGCCGCATCGCCCGGCTCGGTGCCTCCAGCGCGCACGGCGAGCGTCTGGATGCCGAGGGATTGACGATGACGCCCGGCCTCATCGACGCTCACGTCCACCTGGGCCTGTCGAGCCCGATCCAGCCGCACTTCTCGTTCGGCATCAGCGCCGCCGAGATCGCGGCGGACATCTTCGCCACGGCCGGCGCTACGCTCGACGCCGGTTTCACCACCGTGCGCGACACCGGCGGGATCGACGGCGGTGTCGTCACCGCGATCGCGAAGGGCAAGGTCAGAGGGCCGCGCGTGCTGTCGTGCGGACCTGTCCAGTGCCAGATAGGCGGCCACGGCTACTACGGAGCCGCATGGGAACCCACCGAACTGTGGAGCAGCCACCACATCCCGGGCCTGTGCGCCCTCTCCACGATGTCGGGCAACGCGGACGAGCTGCGGCACAACGTCCGCGAAGCCTTCCGCCGCGGAGCCTGCTTCCTGAAGCTCTGCGTGACCGGCGGAGTGGTGGGCGGACATGATCGGCTGAGCGACACCCAGTTCACCGTCGAAGAGATCGCTGTAGCGGTGCAGGAAGCCGCGGCACGGAACACCTACGTGACAGTCCACGCCCACAACAACGAGGGCATCCGCAATGCCGTCGAGGCCGGGGTGCACTGTGTGGAGCACGGCACGGGCCTCGACGAATCGACAGCCACCCTGATGGCCGCTCGCGAGGTTGCTCTCGTGCCCACGTTCGCTGTCGTCGAGCAACTGCTGCACGACACCGCCGGAGCCGGGCTCGCCGAGTCGATCCGCCACCGGGCCGAGGGCGTACGCGAGCAGATGACGAAGGCGCTCGCTGTCGCCAGGCACGCGGGCGTACGCATCGGGCTGGGTTCCGATCTCATCGGCCCGGCCCAGGGCCGGCGCGGCAAGGAACTCAGCCTGCGCGCAGCCCTCGAGACGCCGATGGAAGCGCTCGTGGCGGCGACCCGGACCAACGCCGAGATCCTCGGCCTGTCCGGTCAGGTGGGTGTCATCGCTCCCGGCGCGCAGGCAGACCTCGTTCTGTGGAACGGCGACCCGCTCGAAGACCCGGAACTGTTCTCCGACCCCGCCAACGCCGTCCTCGTCATCCAGGCCGGCCGAATCGTAAAGGACCTCAGATGAGCACCATGTGGCAGGGCTGCCTCCCCCACACCGATTACTTCGAGATGCGCTCCGGCGGTGGGTACGACTACGGCGTCTGGGTCACCACGCCACCGCGCTACGACCCTGCCACGGCGCAAGCGCCTGTCGTGTACGTGCTCGACGGCAACTGGGCCGTGGGCATGACCGCCCCGCTCATCGTCACGCAGTTGGACCCCATGCAGTCGATTCAGCCCTACGTGCAGGTCAGCGTGGGGTACGCGGGCGAGGAAGCAGAGCACTGGGAGCGGTTGCGCAACCGCGACCTCGTGCCGCCCGGCGAACCCGTCGCGAAGGAGTTCATCGATGCGGTGGAGATGGGGGTCGAGGCGGGCACGACGACTCGCGAGCAGGCCGACGCCTACCTCGCTGAATTGAGCGACAGCCGCGGGGACATGTTCCTGGACTTCCTCACCGACGACCTGCACCCGCGGATCGAACGCGACTACGGCACAGCCCCGAGCGGTCACGGACTCTTCGGCTATTCCTACGGCGGACTCTTCAGCCTCTACGCCTGGCTCACCAAAGGCACCTTCTTCGACAGCATCGGCGCGGGCAGCCCCGGCATCGTCGATGCGGGCAGTCAGGTCTTCGCTCGTCTGGAAGCAATGGGTGACACCCTGCCCGCCACCAAGCTGCACATCACCTTCAACGAGCAAGAGCTCCTCGGAGACCTGGCGGTCTACCAGAACCTCACGAAGAACACGGCCGCGTTCCTTCACCGCCTCACCTCACGCAGCGGATCCGTCACCAGCGCACTCATGCACGAGACGCACGTGACCGGGCTGCAGGCATCGTTCCTCAGCTACCTCAGGACCTGCCGCGCCACTCAGTGAGCCCGACCGCCGCTGCTCTTCGGCCGGCCACAACAAGCGGACAGCGTCGAGGGGCGCGGAACCGACTGCCAGGGCTGCGCGTCCTCCCGCGTACGCAATGGATCTTGCAGACAAGGACGCCGCACCGATGACAGCAACCCGCTACCTGTACCTGGCCCGGCACGGCGAGGCGACGCCCGACGAGAGCAGCCTCACCGAAGCGGGCCGTGCCCAGGCCCGGTTGCTGGGCGAACGGCTGCGGGACAAGCCCCTGGCCGCGGTGCACCACGGCCCGCTGCCCCGGGCCACCGAGACCGCCCGGCTGATCCGCGAGCAGCTCGGCAGCGTCGACATCCACTCCTCACCGGTGGCCGGCGACTACATCCCGTATCTGCCCAAGCGCGAGGAACTGCCCGAGGACAGCGCCGATCGTTACCTCTCGTGGCTCGCGCAGTTCCCGGCCGCCGAACGCGAGGACGGGCCCGCGCTCGCCGTGCGGGCCCTGGCCGAGTTCACCGGGCCGGTCGAGGGTGGCGAGGACCGCCATGAGCTGGTCGTGACGCACAACTTCCTGGTCGGCTGGCTCGTACGGCACGCCCTGGACGCCCCCGACTGGCGCTGGCTCGGCCTCAATCACGCCAACGCGGGGCTCACCGTGATCCGTTATGCACCGGATCGCCCGGCGAATCTGCTCTGCTACAACGACACCCGGCATCTGCCCGAGGAGCTCCGCTGGACCGGGCTCCCCGCGGAGCTGCACATCTGAACGACCAAGGACCGAACGTGCCGCACACCACCATCGCCCTGCTGCTGCTCGCCCTGACCGCCTGCTCCCCCGGCTCCGCCCCTGCGGAGGTCAAGCCCCCCGAACCCAACGCCGTTTTCGACTACCAACTCGGCGGCCCGTACGAGCCGGACGAGAAGGTGACGGCAGTGGCGCGCGACCGCACCGCGAAGCCCGCGCCCGGACGCTACAACGTCTGTTACGTCAACGCCTTCCAGACCCAGCCGGGCGAGTCCATCGACTGGTGGAAGGAACATCACGACGAGCTGCTGCTGCGCAAGGACGGCGAGCTCGTGATCGACGAGGACTGGGACGAAGCGCTCCTCGACCTCTCCACCGCGGACAAGCGCGAGGACCTGTTGCGGATCGTCGGACCGTGGCTGGACGGCTGCGCGCGCGACGGTTACGACGCGGTCGAGCCCGACAACCTCGACTCCTACACCCGCTCCGACGGGCTGCTGTCCGCCGAGGACGCGGCCGAGTTCGCCCGGCTGCTCGCCGTACGGGCGCACGGCGAGGGTCTGGCGATCGGGCAGAAGAACACCACCGACCTGTTGCCGAGGAGCGAGGAGATCGGGTTCGACTTCGCGGTCGTCGAGGAGTGCGCGGCGTACGACGAATGCGAGCCCTTCCGCAAGGCGTACGACAACAGGGTCTTCGCGGTCGAGTACAAGGCGGACGCCTTCGCCCGCGCCTGTCGCAGGTGGGGTGGCGACATGTCCTTCACGCTGCG
Organism: Streptomyces sp. N35; assembly: GCF_016464295.1. NCBI lineage: Bacteria > Bacillati > Actinomycetota > Actinomycetes > Kitasatosporales > Streptomycetaceae > Streptomyces > Streptomyces sp. N35. The sequence goes on from NZ_JAEIMH010000010.1 coordinate 59,622, forward strand.
CGACCTGGACGTACGGCCGCGCGGCGCCAAGGGGTATGTGTTCCGGACCTGTTGAGGATGGCTACTCGCGGGCCCGTGCCCGCAGGGCCTTGCGGTCGAGCTTGCCGACGCTGGTGACCGGCAGCCGGTCCAGGATGTGGATCTCCCGTGGGTACTTGTGCGCGGCGAGCTGCTCCTTCCCGTACGCGATCAGCTCCTCGCTCCCGCACGGCTGATCCGGATGCAGCGCCACGAAGGCGACGACCTCCTCGCCCAGGCGCTGGTCCGGTCGGCCGACCACACCGGCCGAGGCGACGGCGGGGTGGTTGAGGAGGGCGTCCTCGACGTCGCGGGGGAAGACGTTGAAGCCGCCGCGCAGGATGAGGTCCTTCTTGCGGTCGATCAGGTACAGGGCGCCGTCCTCGTCGAACCGGCCGATGTCGCCGGTGTGCAGCCAGCCGCCCTCCAGGGTCTGCGCGGTGAGGTCGGGTGCGTTCCAGTAGCCGGCCATGACGCCGTGCGCGCGGACACAGATCTCGCCCTCCGAACCCGGCGGCAGCACCTGGTCCTTGTCGTCACGGATCTCGATCTCGTATCCGGGAATCGCCGTGCCCACGGAGCCGGGGCGGTTGCTGCCGGGCCGGTTGGTGGAGATGACGGAGCCCGACTCCGTGCAGCCGTATCCCTCCAGGATCTCGCTGCTCGGGACGGCGCGCTGCCAGGCGGCCCGGGTGTCCGGTGCGAGGGGTGCGGCGCCGCTGCTGACGTAGCGCATCTCGGACAGGTCGGCCTCGGCGAGGGGCTGCTCGAGCAGCATCTGGATCATGCTGGGGACAAGTGTGGTGCGCTGCACGCGGTGCTCGACGGCGAGCTCGAGCCACTGCGCCGGGTCGAACCAGCGCTGCAGTACGGCCAGTTGCGGCTCCACCGCATGCCATCCGATCAACGTCACGATCAGTCCGTACGCATGCGAAAGCGGCAGGGGCATCAAGGTGCGGTTGATGCCGTCGGTCAGCCCCTCCACGCGGGACGCGGTGAACGCGGCGGACGAGCAGGCGTGCAGATTGCGGTGGCTGAGCATGACGCCCTTGGCCCGTCCGGTGGTGCCGCCCGTGTACATTAGCGCCGCCAGATCGGCCCCACCGCGCGGCACGATGTCTCCAGGAGCGGCGGTTTCCACGTCCGCGTACGGGGTGATCGTGACGGTGGGCGGCAGCTCGGGGGCACCCGGCGGCAGTTCGTCGACGACGATGACCTGACTCAGGCCGGGGGCGTGTGGCGCGGCCGCCGCGACGGAGGCCATCAGATCGGCCGTGGTGACCAGGAAGCGGGCGCCCGAGTCGTTCACGATGTGCGCCAGTTCCACCGGGCTCACCAGGAACATCACCGGGGTGACCACCGCGCCCGCCCGCCAGATCGCCTGGTAAGTGATCGACACCTCCGGGCAGTTGGCCATCAGTACGGCCACCCGGTCACCGGGCCGGACCCCCAGGTCCGCGAGTCCCGCACCCGCCCGGGTGGCGCGCTGGAACAGCTCTCCTGAGCGGTGGCGCCCGCCGCCGTAGACCAGTGACTCGTGGTCCCCGAGTCGTTCGTACGCGGATTCGGCGAGCCGTGCGAGATGGTCGGCCTGGTCGAGCGGCATCGGGGCACCTGCCTTGTCGTGGGCGGCGGGCGGGAAGGACCGAGCGCGAGCGTTGGCCGGGAGTATGGCGCCGGGACGGGGCCGCGGCAATGGGTGCGGCGTGCACTCACCGGCCGGTGTGCACGGGCCCAAGGGCAACACGCCCGGCCACCACGGAAAACCTCCGGTCGGACCACTCCGACTGCACCCCATGATCATCATGGCCTACCTTGGCTGAATGAGCGTCAGATCCCGGTTCAGGCCCGCCCTTTGTACGCTGCTCGCCCTCGCGGCGGGCTTCACCCCTGCGCTGCCCGCACACGCCTCGGACACCGATCGCGTCCAGGCCCCGCCGCCACTCCCCCGTCACCTCTCCGCGCGCGCCTGGGTGGTGGCGGACGCCGGGACCGGGGAGGTGCTCGCCGCCCGTCGGCCGCATCAGCGGCTCGCGCCCGCGAGCACGCTCAAGACCCTGTTCGCCCTCACGGTGCTGCCCCGGTTCGACAGCCGTATGCGGCACCGGGTGACGGCGAAGGAACTGGCGGGCATCGGCGCGGGCAGCAGCCGGGTCGGGGTGCGGATCGGCGGGACGTACCGGGTCGAGGACTTGTGGCGCGGCACCTTTCTCAAGTCCGGCAACGACGCCGTGCGGGTGCTCGCCCGGATGAACGGCGGCTGGTGGCACACGGCCCGGAAGATGAACGCGAAGGCCCGGGCGCTCGGCGCCCGCAACACCCATGTGGTCTCCCCCGACGGATACGACGCCCGCGGGCAGTTCTCCTCCGCGTACGACCTGACGCTGTTCGGCCGTGAGGGGCTGCGCAACAGGGACTTCGCCTACTACTGCCGCAGTGCGTACGGCTATTTCCCGACGCCGCGGGGCTGGGTGCGTATCGACAACACGAACCGGCTGCTCGCCGGCTCGCACGGGGTGCGGCGGTATCCGGGCGTGATCGGCATCAAGAACGGCTACACCACGCGGGGCGGCAACACGCTGATCGCGGCCGCCCGGCGCGGCGGCCGGACCATCATCGTGACCGTGCTCAACCCGCAGTCCGGCGCACGCAACGGCGTCTACCACGAGGCCCGGGCCCTACTGGACTGGGGATTCGCGGCGCGCGGCCGGGTCAAGCCGGCCGGCCGGCTACCGAAGTCGGGGGGCTGAGCGGCACGGAGCTTTTCGCCGGACCGGCGGCTGAGCCTCACGGAGCTCTTCGCCGGACCGGCGGCCGAGCCTCACGGAGCTCTTCGCCGGACCGGCGGCTGAGCCGCATACCTCCCCCGGCCGGGCCGGCCGCCGCGCGTCAGGCGCGCCCCTCGCCCCGCCCGCGCGCCCCCTGCAAGTACAGCGAGGCGCCGATCGCGCCGGCCACCAGTGCGCCGCCGAGGCCCAGCTGGATGAGGTCGGACTGGTCGAAGGTGCCGCCCGAGCCGGCCTTCACGCCCTTGTGGATCGGCGGCCGGGTGCCCTGGTGCGTGGGCCAGATCGTGCCGCCGTCGTCGGCGATCTTCACGGTGACCTTCTTGGTCTGACTCTTGCAGGTGAAGGTGACCTCGTACTCGGCGGCCGGCTTGGCGTCGTCGAAGATCCAGGCCGTCGCCGACTTGCCCTCGTTGAGCTCGACGATGTCGAAGATCCCGGCCTCGGCCTTGACCGTCGGTTCCTGGCAGCCGGAGGAGGTGAGCGTCACCGTGCCGCCGGGCTTCACCGTGGTCGGTGAGACGGACACCTGCCAGCCCCAGTTGCCCCAGTCGTCCGCGGCCGCCGCCGGTGTCGCGCCCAGCGCGAGCACACAGCCGCTCGCCACGATCGCCGCCGCCGTCTGACGCCTCGGTGCCACCGCGCGCATCAGAACCACTCCCGTCCTTTATTTCCCTGTTTGCCGTCTCCTTTGGTGACCCTAGGGGCAGGCTCGGCGGTGCACCGCTCGGATGGGCCCGGACGGCGTAGGGATGCGCCCAGTTGACGGCCCGTCGGACCCGGTCGCGTACGGAAGCCGGACCTGCTTGGGCCAGATGAAGCACTCCTGCGGTGTGGCTTAAGAAATCGTTGATGGACTCCACCCGCACCGCGGGGCAGATTGATGAGTGGCTCGGCATGATCACGAACTCAGGAGGCTCCCCCGGTGAAGGCACTCGTCAAGGACAAGGCGGAGCCCGGACTGTGGATGCGGGAGGTGCCCGAGCCGGTGATCGGCCCCGGCGAGGTCCTCATCAAGGTGCTGCGCACCGGGATCTGCGGCACCGACCTGCACATCCGCAACTGGGACGGCTGGGCGCAGCAGACCATCAAGACGCCGCTGGTCGTCGGGCATGAGTTCGTCGGCGAGGTCGTCGAGACCGGGCGCGACGTCGAGGACATCAACATCGGCGACCGGGTGAGTGGCGAGGGCCATCTGGTGTGCGGCAAGTGCCGCAACTGTCTGGCCGGGCGCCGGCACCTGTGCCGCGCCACGGTCGGGCTCGGTGTCGGCCGCGACGGCGCGTTCGCCGAGTACGTGGCGCTTCCCGCGTCCAACGTGTGGGTGCACCGCGTGCCCGTCGACCTCGACATCGCCGCGATCTTCGACCCGTTCGGCAACGCCGTGCACACCGCGCTGTCCTTCCCGCTGGTCGGCGAGGACGTGCTGATCACCGGTGCGGGCCCGATCGGTCTGATGGCCGCCGCCGTCGCCCAGCACGCCGGCGCCCGCAACGTGGTCATCACCGACGTCAGCGAGGAGCGCCTCGAACTCGCCCGCAAGATCGGTGTGAGCCTCGCCCTCAACGTCGCCGAATCCTCCATCGCCGACGGCCAGCGCACCCTCGGTCTGCGCGAGGGCTTCGACGTCGGCCTGGAGATGTCCGGCAACCCGCAGGCCATGCGCGACATGGTCGCCAACATGACGCACGGCGGAAAGATCGCCATGCTCGGCCTGCCCGCCGAGGAGTTCGCGGTCGACTGGGCGCGGATCGTCACGTCGATGATCACCATCAAGGGCATCTACGGACGCGAGATGTTCGAGACCTGGTACGCGATGTCCGTCCTCCTGGAGCGTGGCCTCGACCTCGCCCCGGTGATCACCGGCCGCTACTCGCACCGTGACTTCGAGGCGGCCTTCGACGACGCGGCGTCCGGCCGCGGCGGCAAGGTCATCCTCGACTGGACCGCCTGACCGGACCGTCGGCCGGCCAGGCCGGCCGCCGTCCCTCCTGCCTTCTTCCGAACGCCGCGACCCCCGAGAAGGAACCCTTCATGTTCGACTCCGTACGCGCACAGCTGCAGCAGACCCTCGACGAGATCGAGGCGGCGGGCCTGCACAAGCCCGAGCGCGTGATCGGCACCCCGCAGTCCGCCACCGTGGACGTCACGGCCGGCGGCCGCCCCGGTGAGGTCCTCAACTTCTGCGCGAACAACTACCTCGGTCTCGCCGACCACCCCGAGGTCGTCGCCGCCGCCCATGAGGCCCTCGACCGCTGGGGCTACGGCATGGCCTCGGTGCGCTTCATCTGCGGGACGCAGGAGGTGCACAAGGAGCTCGAGGCGCGGCTTTCGTCGTTCCTCGGCCAGGAGGACACGATCCTCTACTCCTCCTGCTTCGACGCCAACGGCGGTGTCTTCGAGACGGTGCTCGGCCCCGAGGACGCGGTGATCTCCGACGCCCTCAACCACGCCTCCATCATCGACGGCATCCGCCTGTGCAAGGCCAAGCGCTTCCGCTACGCCAACCGCGACATGGCCGACCTGGAGCACCAGCTCAAGGAGGCCGCGGCGGCCGGCGCGCGGCGCAAGCTGATCGTCACCGACGGCGTGTTCTCGATGGACGGCTATGTCGCGCCGCTGCGGGAGATCTGCGACCTCGCCGAGCAGTACAACGCCATGGTGATGGTCGACGACTCGCACGCGGTCGGCTTCGTGGGCGCCGGCGGCCGCGGCACGCCCGAGCTGCACGACGTGATGGACCGTGTCGACATCATCACGGGCACACTCGGCAAGGCGCTCGGCGGCGCCTCCGGCGGCTACGTGGCCGCCCGCGCCGAGATCGTGGCACTGCTCCGTCAGCGCTCGCGCCCGTACCTGTTCTCCAACAGCCTCGCCCCGGTGATCGCCGCCGCGTCGCTCAAGGTCCTCGACCTCCTGGAGTCCGCTGGTGACCTGCGCGAGCAGCTCACCGCGAACACCGCGCTCTTCCGCTCGCGGATGACCGAGGAGGGCTTCGAGATCCTGCCGGGCGACCACGCGATCGCACCGGTGATGATCGGTGACGCGGCAAAGGCGGCGCGCATGGCGGAGCTGCTGCTCGAGCACGGCGTCTACGTGATCGCCTTCTCGTACCCGGTGGTGCCGCAGGGTGCGGCCCGTATCCGTGTGCAGCTGTCGGCGGCGCACTCGACCGCGGATGTGAACCGTGCGGTGGACGCCTTCGTCGCCGCCCGTGCGGCCCTGGCGGAATCCGCGCGGTAAATCCTTGGCAGAATCGGCGGTGTGATCGACGCACGCCGGCTCCGCACGCTGCAGGCCGTGGCAGACCACCAGACGGTGACTGCCGCGGCCGCGGCGCTTTATCTGACCCCTTCCGCCGTCTCCCAGCAGATCGCCGCGCTGGAACAGGAGTTGGGGCACAAGGTCCTGGAACGGGACAAAAGAGGCATGCGTGTGACGGGCGTGGGCCAGATCCTGCTGCGTCACGCGAGTCAGGTCCTCGCCGAGCTGGAACGGGCCGAGGCCGAGGTCGCCGCGTACACCTCGGGCGACGCAGGCGAGGTCACGATCGCCGCCTTCGCGACCGGTATCGCGGTCGTCCTCGCCCCCGCGATCACCGATCTCAGCAGCGCTCATCCCGGGCTGCGGATCCAGGTCCGGGACGCGGAGGGCGACGCGAGCCTGCCGATGGTGCTCGACGGGCGCGCCGATGTCGCGGTCGCGGTCGAGTACCGGGGCGCGCCGAGCGCGGACGACCGGCTGACCCGTATCCCGCTCTATGCCGAGCCCTTCGACGCGGTGCTCCCGCTCGGCCACCGGCTCGCCGCCGCCGAGACCATCGCGGTCTCCGCGCTCGCCGACGAGCCGTGGATCGGCCCGTACCCGGGCAACCCCTGCCATGACGTGATGGTGCTCGCCTGCGAGTACGCCGGGTTCAAGCCGCGGCTCGAGCACTCATCGGACGACTTCCGCGCGGTGGTCGCGCTGGCCGCGGCGGGCGCGGGTGTGGCCTTGGTGCCACGTTCGGCACTGCGCGACACCGACCTCTCGCATACGGCGGTAAGGCCCGTCGACGACGTGGTCGCCACGCGCAGGGTGTTCGCGGCGGTACGGCGGGGCGCGGAGGGACATCCGCTGCTGCGGCCGGTGCTCGATGCGCTGCAGCGTGCGGCGGGGGCGATTCCGCCTAGCGCGTGACCGGCGTCCGGATGCGGTCGATGGCCCGCAGGATCTCCTGGCGGTGCCCCGCCTTGGTGATCCAGCGCGGCAGCCGCGCGACGACGGTCATCTTCGCGCCCGTGTCATACCAGGGAGCGCGCTCGCGCAGGGTTGCGGCCACGAACTCCCGTATCAGCGTGAGGTGTTCGCGGTTGTACGCCCAGAGGTGACCGTGACGGGTCCGGGTCTGCAGCCACAGGGGCAGCCCGAACCACGGGTCGACCGGGTCCCCGTGCCGGAACGTCAGCACGTTGCCCTTCGTGGTGCGGGCGACGCCACAGAGCGTGCAGGTCAGACGGCGGGCGGACCACCACCATGTGTCCGGCGAGATCCGCGCGATCCTCGCTTGGCCGTCACATCCCGGGCAGCGCACCAGAACCACGCCCACGAGGTAGGCATAGGGCTTCGTCCGCGGATCGCGGAAGCGGCGTGGAGGGGTGGTCATCGCGCCAGTATCCGGCGTCCCGGCCCCTGCGTCACCGGATTTTCCGCCACCCCGCCCCGGACCTCCGGTCGAGTGATCCCTGACCCTCGACCTCACGTCGAGGGTCAGGGGCCATGGCTCACACGGCCGGCCGCTCCGCGCGGAGCCCGAAGGCCCGCAGGACCAGTGCCGTCTCCATGGCGCACAGGCCCACACCGAGGGCGACATGGGCAGCGAGAGAGCTCTGCAGACCCAGCGCGGTCTGCGTGAAGGTGGCCAGCAGGATGCCGGTCGTGGCCTTCAGCGGCCAGGTCAGCCGGCGGTTGCGGCGCCACAGCAGCACAGCTGCCACGACCTGGCAGCACACCAGGAGCTCGAAGACGTAGGCGTTGATGCCGTGCGGATCTATCGAATCCACGTCACCGTTCAGAAGCATCCCCGCGAGCAAGCCCTGCACCAAGGTCTCCAGGCAAGCGAGGGCGGCCACCACCCGCAGCAGCACGATTGGGCCGTGACCGTCCACCACTCGGACGGTCAGGTCCGTCCCCGCACGTGAAGGCGCATTGTCGGTCGAGGAGTTGAGCATCGAAGTCCCCTTTCGTGTCCGCTGCTTTGCACCGCTCCGCGTGCTGACCTGATCAGGACTGGACCTCGAGCCATTCCTGGAAGGTGGGGCCCGCGAGCTTGGCGTGAGGGCCCGGCAGAAACCCGCCCGCCGCCGCGATCTCGGCATCGGGGAAACCGGAGCCGTCGACCTCCACCACCGTGATGCCCCGACGCTCTCCGAGGAGCTTCGCCGCATCGGCCATCGACTCCCGGCGAGGCCCGGCGATCTCGGGAATCGGCACTCCGGGACCGGGCCGGGCGGGCAGGGCGGTGGCGACCGCCAGGTCGACGAGCGCTTCGGCCACGGTGCGGCAGGCCACGAGCTGGGTGGGCAGGGCGGGGACATGGGCGATATCACCTGGCTGCCAGTCCAGGAGCTGACCGACGAATTCATGGAACTGCGCAGCCCGCAGAATCCGGGCGGGCAGCGGCCCGGCCAGGTGGGCCTCCTCGTGTACCTGCTGGGCGGCGACGAAACCGGAGGTCGCCTTGTCCGCGCCGATGATGGACATCGCGACGACGCGGTCGGCGCCGGCCTCGTGGCCGGTCTCGTGCAGATGGCGGGCGGCCGTGCGGAAGAACTCCGCGGCGGCCTCCTGCTCGGAGGCGTGCCAGGACGCGACGTCGATGATCACGTCCGCGCCGGTGACCGCATCGGCCAGGCCCTCACCGGTGATGATGTCCACGCCGGTGGCGCGGGACATAGGCACGGCCTGATGTCCGCGTTCCTCGAGGACGTCCATGACATGACGTCCCAGCCGCCCGGTCGCTCCGGCCACGGCGAACTTTCCGTTGTTCATGTGCGCTGCCCTTCCTGGATCTTGGGGCCGCCGATCGGTGACTGTGCCGTCGGCCCGTCCTGCCGGACACGAGACGCCGGGGGCCCACCGCCCGTAACACCCGGATCCGTGTGACCCAGGACACCGGCCGGGAGTGTTACGCCGCGGCGGGGACCGGCGTCTAGTGCCTGAAGCAGGGCCAGGAAGCAAGGGACGGGAGCCGGAGATGAGCCAGCGCAGCGGTCAAGCCACGAGCGGAGACGAACTACTTGACCGCACGGAGCGCAGTGAGCCCCTGGACTCCGCCACCGAGGCGTTCGTCCGCCATCGGAATCTGCTGTTCACCGTCGCCTACGAGATGCTCGGCTCGGCCGCCGACGCCGAGGACGTGCTCCAGGAGACCTGGTTGCGCTGGGTGGCCGTGGACACGGCAGCCGTACGGGAACAACGCGCCTACCTGGTGCGGATCGTCACCAGGCAGGCACTGGACCGGATGCGTACGCTCGGCCGGCGCAAGGAGTCCTACGTCGGACCGTGGCTGCCCGAGCCGTTGCTCACCGCACCGGACGTGGCCGAGGACGTCGAACTGGCCGAGAGCATCTCGATGGCGATGCTCCTGGTGATGGAGACGCTCGCGCCGGTGGAACGTGCGGTGTTCGTCCTGCGAGAGGTGTTCGATCTCGACTACGACGACATCGCCGAAGCCGTGGACAGAACCCCGTCCGCGGTCCGCCAGCTCGCCTATCGGGCCCGCGCACACGTCGCCGCGCGCCGCCCCCGTGGACCCGTCTCACCGGCCCAGACCCGGGCAGCGCTCCGGGCCTTCCAACGCGCGGTCGAGACGGGCGAGTTGCAGAGCCTGCTCGACATCCTGGCGCCCGACGTCGTCGCGCTCAGCGACGGCGGCGGAGTCAAACACGCCCTCCTGCGGCCCATCGTGGGCGCGGACAAGGTGGCCCGGCTGCTCGCGGGCGGTTGGTGGGAGCAGGAATCCGCACGGTCGGTCGAACCGGTGCAGATCAACGGTGGCCCGGGCCTGCTCGTCCGGGTCGACGGCGAGGTCGACGGGGTGGTGGCGGTGCGGGTCGAGGACGGCTTCGTCACCGGGGCCTATCACGTCCGTAACCCCGAGAAGCTGTCGCGTGTGGCAGCGGAGACCGCCGTCAGCCGCTGAGCCGGGAGCCTGTGCTGCCGGCTGCCGGCTGCCGTCAGGGACACGCGCAGCCGCTTACGCCAGGTTCGCCTCGTACGTCGTCGGGGTGTCCGGCGCCGCCAGGATCTCGTCGATCGCCGCGCGGTGGTTGCGCTGCAGGGCCGACCACTCCTCGGGCAGCCGGCGCGCCAGACGGCGGCTCTCCGCTGTGCCGAGGATCAACACCGGCAGGAGCGGACCGAGTTCACTGGGGGCGATGCCCAGGGCGTCCGCCCGCGCGTCGCCCTGGATGAGACGGGCGAACGCGCGGATCAGGGACCCGGTCAGGACCGGGTCGCCGAAGACCGGCGTGAGCTGCTGGATGGCGGCCCCCTGCAGAGCCTCCAGGAACGGCTGCGTGTCGGGGTCCGGTCCGTCGTCGGTCATCGCGATCAGGTCGGCGAGCTCGGCGGCCCGGCCGTGGCCGGTGATATGGCCGTAGAACGCGGCGTCGGTGCCGAGAAGGCGGCCCTGGTGCTGCCAGCGCCGGGAGGCGTCGGCGAGCTCCTCGTCGGTGAAGTCGTAGCCCATCGCGGCCAGCGCGCGATACGAGACCAGGGTGAAGTCGAGCCAGGTGCGCACCAGCTCGACCTGGCTGATCGGTGCTCCCCAGGTGTCCTCGTCCCAGCCCTGGCCGCGCACCGCCGCCCGCACCTGTGCGTGCAGCAGCCGCACCATCACCGTGGCGACGTAACCGCCCGCTCCGCGCTCCAGGCCGCCCGGCAGGATCGCCTGGAGCAGCCACTTGCCCGTCTCGTCGAGACGGCGCTTGGCCATCGAGGTCAGCCGCCCCGTGCGCCTGAGCACCGCGGCGATGACCGGCGATGTGTACGTGTTGACCAGCGCGCCCTGGCCCAGCGCGATGTTGTGGGCGAACGGCGGCACGGTGAGCGCGACGTACGCGCCGCGGTCGATGTCGTACGGGGACGAGACCGACTCGACGTCGGCGAGCAGCGCGGCGACGGCAGGCGGTGGGGCCTCGAGGCTGCCCAGACCGTCGCGCAGGCCCGCGAGCAGGGTCCGGCGAGCGCTCGGCCCCAGGTCCGCGAGTTCGGCGACGACCGCGTCGGCGAGCGGATCGCCGGTGCGCAGCGCCACGCCCAACTGCTCGGCCTGCTCCGGGTACTTGAGCTTGATCTCGTCCGCGTCGCCGCGGCGCGTGGGCCAGGTCATGACGTAAGACTGCAAGATGTCGTGAGCGCGCCACAACGCAAGGAATCGGTCATGCCGTATCCCTGCCCAGGACGCGTACGGCGTCGACGATCAGGTCCCAGAAGCGGTCGGCGTCGACCACGGTGGCGACCTCCGCGTTGGGTGCGCGGCCGGTGACTCCGTGCAGGTCGACGACGGTGGCGCCGCGGGTGTGGGTGCCGGTGAGTTCGATGGCGACGGACGCCGGGACGAGGGTGATGAGGTCCGGGTCGATGAGGTGGGCGACGGTCAGCGGGTCGTGCAGCGGCGCTCCGGGGAGGCCGAAAACCTCCCGGTAGCGGTCGGCGAAGAAGCCGAGCATCTGCGTGCAGATGCCGGCGAGGGGTGTGCCGAGCGCGTCGAAGCGGGCGATGACGTCTTCGGTGGCGAGCACCTGGTGGCTGGCGTTGAGGCCGAGCATCGTCACGGGCAGCCCACTGGAGAAGACGAGGTCGGCGGCCTCGGGATCGCAGTGGATATTGAACTCGGCGGCGGGGGTGGTGTTCCCGCGCCCGGTGGAGCCGCCCATCAGGACGATCCGCTCGATACGCCCGGCGAGGTCAGGATACGCGAGCAGCAGGGCGGCGATGTTGGTGAGCGGCCCTGTGGGCACCAGCGTGACGGGCCGCGGGTGGGCCAGGAGCGTGTCGCGGATCAGGGTCAGGGCGTCGCGCGGGTCGAGGGGCACGGTCGGGTCCTTGAAGCCGGGACCGTCGAGGCCGGACTCGCCGTGGATCGAGGCGGCCACCCGGACCGGGCCGTGCAGGGGACGGTCCCGGCCCGCCGCGATCGGCACGCCCTCGATGCCGGCGACGGTGCAGACGCGACGCGCGTTGAGCGTGGTCTTCTCCAGCGTCTGGTTTCCTGCGACGGTGGTGAGGGCGAGCAGGTCGATGGCGGGGTGAGCGGCGGCGAGCAGGATGTTGAACGCGTCGTCGTGGCCGGGGTCGCAGTCCAAGATCACGGGGGTGCCCATGCGGGTGGCCTCACTGTCGTCGGCGGAGTCGGGGTCAGCGTCCCCGGGAGCGGGCGTCGGCTCAAGAGGGCGTACCCGGGAGCGGGCGTCGGCTCGAGAGGGCGTCCCCGGGAGCGGGCGTCGGCTCGAGAGGGCGTACCCGCCGCACAGGACACCGGACCCCCGGCGCCCTCCAACCGCGCCGCCACCTCGCATAGGCTGCACGGATGAGCATTCTGGACGATGCCCAGGCGGGCATGAACCCCGAGATCCGACCGCAGGACGACCTGTTCGGCCACGTCAACGGCGTCTGGCTGGACACCGAGAAGATCCCCGACGACAGGTCGAGCTGGGGTCCTTTCGTACAGCTCGTGGACGTCGCCGAGCAGCAGGTCAAGGAGATCATTCAGGAGCTGGCCGAGCAGGGCGGCGAGGACGCCGACGCCCGCCGGATCGCCGCCCTCTACGCCTCGTTCATGGACGAGGAGACCATCGCCGCCAAGGGGCTCGCCCCCGCGCAGCCGCTGCTCGACGAGGTGTCGGCGATCTCGGACACGCGGGAGCTCGCCGCGTTCCTCGGACGGTTCGAGCGGGTCGGCGGGTCCGGCCTGTTCGGGGCGTACGTCGACTCCGACGACAAGAACTCCGACCGGTACCTGTTCAACATCCTCCAGGGCGGTCTCGGCCTGCCCGACGAGTCGTACTACCGCGACGAGAAGTTCGCGGAGATCCGCGAGAAGTACGTCGGCTACCTCACCGAGCTGCTGGCCCTCGCCGGCCATGAGACGTCCGCCGACTCCGCGGCCGCGATCCTCGCCCTGGAGACGAAGCTCGCCGCCGGGCACTGGGAGCGCGCGGAGACCCGCGACGTCCAGAAGACGTACAACCTCACCACGCTCGACGAATTGACCGCGCTCGCCCCGGAGTTCGACTGGCGCGGCTACATCACCGGACTCGGCGGCAGTGACAAGACGATCGCCGAGACCTGTGTGCGCCAGCCTTCGTACCTCGCGCACCTTTCCGGGCTGCTCATCGAGGTGCCGATCGGGCAGTGGCGGGACTGGACGCTGGCCCGGGTGCTGCGCGCGTGCTCGCCGTATCTGACCGACGCGTTCGTGAACAACAACTTCGAGTTCTACGGCCGCACCCTCAACGGCACGCCGGAGCTGCGGGCCCGCTGGAAGCGCGGGGTGTCCTTCGTCGAGGGCGCGGTCGGCGAGGCGGTCGGCAAGGAGTACGTGGCGCGGCACTTCCCGCCGTCGTCCAAGGCGAAGATGGACGACCTGGTCGCCAACCTCCTGGAGGCCTACCGGCAGTCCATCAGCCGTCTTGACTGGATGACGGACGACACCAAGGAGCGGGCGTACGAGAAGCTCGCCACGTTCCGGCCGAAGATCGGCTACCCGGAAAAGTTCCGCGACTACTCCCAGCTCACGGTCTCCGCGGACGACCTGCTTGCCAACGCCCAGGCGGCCGCCGCCTTCGAGTCGGATCGGCAGATCGGCAAGATCGGCTCCCCGGTGGACCGCGACGAGTGGTTCATGCTGCCGCAGACGGTGAACGCGTACTACAACCCGGGCACCAACGAGATCTGCTTCCCCGCCGGCATCCTGCAGAAGCCGTTCTTCTCCCCCGACGCCGACCCGGCCGAGAACTACGGCGGCATCGGCGCGGTCATCGGCCATGAGATCGGCCACGGATTCGACGACCAGGGCGCGCAGTACGACGGTGCGGGCAACCTCAACGACTGGTGGACGGCGGACGACAAGAGCGCCTTCGAGACCAAGTCGCAGGCGCTGGTGAAGCAGTACAACGGGTTCTCGCCGCGCAATCTGCCGGGCGAGTTCGTCAACGGTCAGCTGACCGTCGGCGAGAACATCGGTGACCTGGGCGGTCTGACCATCGGCCACACCGCGTACCTGATCTCGCTCGGCGGGCAGACGGTGCCGGAGAACGGTGGACTGACCGGTTCGCAGCGGCTGTTCATGAACTGGGCGTTCTGCTGGCGCACCAAGCGCCGCAAGGAGCAGGAGCAGCAGTACTTGACCATCGACCCGCACTCTCCGCCGGAGTTCCGCGCCAACATCGTGCGCAACCTGGACGAGTTCCACGAGGCGTTCGGCACGGCCGAGGGCGACGGTCTGTGGCTGGATCCGGCGGAGCGTGTACGGATCTGGTGATGTCCTGTTGTTGGTCGTAGGGCCCCGTCCCGCCACCTCGACGCCGTTGGCGTGGGGTGTGCGGGGTGGGGCTTTGGGCTGCGTGGCGGCGGCACGGACGGCTGTCCGCAGCGGCACGGATCGCCGTACGGATTCTTCTGCGTCTCACCAACCCTTGGGGAGTTCATGGACTTCAGCCGTCGCTCCGCCCTCGCCCTCGGCGCCTCGGCGCTCATCGCCGCCTCCGCCTCGGCCGCCCACGCCGGGCCCTGCACCGAACCCGGCGCCGCCGCCGGGGCGCGGCGCAGGCTGCTGCCCCCCCATGCACGACAGGGCACGTTCCGCCGCGTCCCGGCCCCGGGCGGCCACGACCTCATCCGGGTCACCGGCACCACCGGCGACCTCCTGGTCGAAGGCACCACTCCGGCCGTCCAACTCACCGGCCTGCACCAGTACTTGCGCCATATCGCGCACGCCCACTTCTCCTGGAACGGTGCGCAGCCGAACCTCCCCGATCAGCTCCCGGCGCCGGACGCGCCACTGGAGCGGGAGGCCAACGTGCCGCACCGGTTCGCGTTCAACGACACCAACGAGGGCTACACCGGCCCGTACCGCGGCTGGGAGTGGTGGGAGCACGAGCTCGACCTCCTGGCCCTGCACGGCTACAACGAGGTGCTGGTCACCATCGGCACGGACTCCGTGTACCACCGCGTCTTCCAGGAGTTCGGCTACACCGACGCCGAGATCCGTGCGTGGATCCCCGGGCCCGCACACCAGCCCTGGTGGCTGCTGCAGAACATGTCCGGCTTCGGCGGGCCCGTATCCACTCATCTCCTGGAGCAGCGCCGGGAGTTGGCGGGCAGGATCACCCGGCGGCTGCGGGAGCTCGGCATGACGCCCGTCCTGCCCGGCTACTACGGAACCGTTCCCGCCGGTTTCGCCGAGCGCAATCCCGGGGCCGTCACCGTCCCACAGGGCGGCTGGGTCGGCTTCACCCGGCCCGACTGGCTGGACCCGCGCGACCCGCACTTCGCCCGCATCGCCGAGACGTTCTACGCGACGCAGCGCGAGCTGTACGGCGACTCATCCATGTACAAGATGGATCTGCTGCACGAGGGCGGCGACCCCGGAGACGTCCCCATCGGCGACGCGACACGCGCCGTGGAACGTGCGCTGCGCACGGCGCACCCCGATGCCGAATGGGCCATCCTCGGCTGGCAGCACAACCCGCACCAGGAGCTCATCGCAGCGGCCGACACCTCCAGAATGCTCATCGTCGACGGCCTGTCCGACCGCTTCCCGCGCATCACCGACCGTGAGAAGGACTGGGCCGGCACGCCCTACGCCTTCGGCTCGATCTGGAACTTCGGCGGCCATACGGCGATGGGCGCCAACACACCTGACTGGGAGGCGCTTTACCACTCGTGGCGCACCAAGGAGGGCAGCGCGCTGCGGGGCATCGCCTTGATGCCGGAGGCCGCCGACAACAACCCGGCCGCCTTCGCCCTCTTCAGCGACCTCGCCTGGACGGAGGGTTCCGTCGAGCTGCGCGGCTGGTACGAGCAGTGGCCTCTGTACCGGTACGGCGCCGCCGACCGGCACGCATCGGCGGCCTGGGACATCCTGCGCCGCACCGCCTACGGCACCACCCGGGCCGACCAGTGGAGCGAAGCCCACGAGGGGCTCTTCGGGGCCCGCCCGGATCTCGCCGCCGACAACGCCGCCTCCTGGTCCCCCACGACACTGCGTTACGACGTCGAGGAGTTCGCCCGCGCGCTGCCCGAACTCCTCGCGGTCGCCCCGGCCTTGCGCCGCGGCTCCGCCTACCGCTACGACCTGATGGACGTCGCCCGGCAGACCGTGTCCCACCGCAGCCGCCTGCTCCTTCCCGAGATCCGGCGCGCGTACGAAGCCGGGGATTCGGCGGAGTTCGCGTCCCTGACCGGGCAGTGGTTCCGATGGATGGAACTGCTCGAAGAAGTGGTGGCCACCGACACCGGTCATCTCCTCGGCCGCTGGATCGCCGAGGCCCGCGCATGGGGCCGGGACGCGCAGGAGCGTGACCGCCTCGCGTACGACGCCACCTCCCTCCTGACCGTCTGGGGCCACCGCCAGGCCGCGGACGGCGGCGGACTGCGCGATTACGCCAACCGCGAGTGGTCCGGACTGATCGGCGGCCTCTACACCCTGCGCTGGCGGACGTATTTCGACGAGCTCACAGCCGCACTCTCCGAGGGGCGCGAGCCGAAGCCCATCGACTGGTACGCCCTCGAGGAGAACTGGCTCCGCACCCACCCCGCGTATCCGACGAAGCCGAGCGGCGACATCGTGCGGATCGCGCGGAAGGTGGCGCGGGCGGTGGGTGCCTGAGCGGGCAGACCCAGGTCCGGCGCAGTCAGGACTCCGCAGAGCCGGAGGAGTGGGTGTCGGTGTCCTGCCCGCGCTCGTGGCCGGGACCGGGGGCCCGGACCTGGCCGGGTTCGAAGCGG
The DNA here is from genome assembly GCF_016464295.1 of Streptomyces sp. N35. Lineage (NCBI taxonomy): Bacteria > Bacillati > Actinomycetota > Actinomycetes > Kitasatosporales > Streptomycetaceae > Streptomyces > Streptomyces sp. N35. The sequence continues at coordinate 76,421 of NZ_JAEIMH010000010.1, forward strand.
CGATCGCCAGGCATGCCGTCGCCGTACCAGCTGGACAGGATGCGCAGGTTCTCCGCGTCCGCCGTCCCCGGCCGCGCGGTGTAGACGGTCAGGTACTGCTCACTGTCGTCGGGCAGGTGCAGGGTCTCGTACTGCAGCGTCAGCGCACCCACCACCGGGTGCTCGAAGCGCTTGTAGCCGTGCGACTTGCTTTTCACCGTGTGCATCGACCAGTGCCTGCGGAACTCTTCGCTCTTCAGCGACAGTTCGCCGACGAGCGCGGCCAGCTGCGGGTCGTCGGGGTGCCGTCCGGCGTCGAGGCGCAGGTGGCCCACCGTGTCCTTGACGACGAACTCCCGGTCCGGGTAGAGCCGGAGCACCTTCTCGTCGAGAAGCACCAGCCGGGCGAGGTTGCGCTCATGCAGGGCCAGCGCCCCGAAATCGGTGATCAGCGCGCACGCGAGCTGGTTCCAGGCCAGGATGTCCATCCGTCGCCCGAAGACGAACGCGGGGGTGTCGCCGATGGTGTACAGCAGCTGCCGCATGCCCGGCCTGGCCTGCTGCGGCCGGTCCTGGCGCGGCACGCCGGCCGGCTGCCGGGCCAGGCGGTGCAGGTGGGTGGGCTCGTCCTCGTCCAGGCACAGCACCCGGGCGACCGCGTCCAACACGGCATCGGAGACACCGGGGTTGCGGCCCTGCTCCAGCCGTACGTAGTACTCGACGCTGATTCCGGCCAGGTAGGCCAACTCCTCACGGCGCAGCCCGGGCACCCGCCGGATGCCGCCGCCGGGGGCCAAGCCGACCTCCTCGGGCCGCAGCCGGGCGCGGCGGGAACGCAGGAACTCTCCGAGCTCGGTACGTCGCTTCATCACGCCATCATCGCTTCCAGGGAGCGCGTGAGGGTGGCCCTGCCAGTACCCGGGAACGGCCGTACCCGGGCACGGCGGAGGGATCACAGCATCTCCCGCACCTGCCGACACTGGCGTCATACGACCACCGCGCCCACGGGCGCATCCCAACGAGGAGTGGGCGAATGACGAAGCAGCCCCTGTCCCGGCGGACCGTCCTGTCCGCCACGGCCGCCGCGGCCGCCACCGCGGTCCTGGCCGGGACGCCGCCGGGCCCCCCGCGTCCCGGGGCGCCCGCCCGCGGCCCCGGCGCGGGCG